>JBJMWI010000171.1:0-17276 GCA_045810225.1 Burkholderiales bacterium | reverse complement strand
CGACTCTTGTACGGCCGGGAATTGTTCCTTATAGTCGCTACGTCCGCAATCGCTGCAGTCCGTAACAACACTGAGGTGGTGCGCTGACTTAACAATAACGCAACTGGAGGTTATATGAACCGACACGCCCAACTGAAACTGCTCGCAGCCGCAATGTTCGCTGCCGGAAGCTTCAACTGCGCCGTGGCAGCGGAAATAGAAGGCGGCGCCACGACGACGGCGCGCCCGATGTCTTCCAAGCTCGGCGCAGTCTCGCAAGACCGTCTCAATAAAGCACACAGCGACAAGGCCAACTGGCTGCACGTAAATGGGGGTTACGAGCAGACGCGCTATTTCCCGGGAAATCAAATCAATGCTGGCAATGTGGCAAAGCTGCGGCCGGCCTTTGTGTTCCAGACCGCACTTATCGAATCCCTGGAAACGGCGCCCTTGGTCATCGACGGCGTAATGTTTCTGACAACGTCCTACAACCATGTCTACGCAATCAACGCGACAACCGGCGAGGAATATTGGCACTACAAGCACAACATGGGGCCGATTACGGTGTATTGCTGCGGGCCGAACAACCGCGGCGTCGCTGCGGCGGACGGCATGCTGTACATGGGTACGCTCGATGCGAAGTTAGTTGCGCTGGATGCCAAGACCGGCAAGGTCGCCTGGCAAACGGAAATCGCCGATCCTGAAAAAGGCTATTCCGAGACCATGGCGCCTACAGTGGTCGACGGTAAAGTGCTCATCGGCACCAATGGCGGCGAGTATGGTATCCGCGGTTTTGTAAAAGCGTTCGATGGCAAGAGCGGCAAGCTACTGTGGACCTTCCACAGCATTCCGGAAAAAGGGCACGAGGGTGTATGGGCCACGCATGACGCCACCGGTCGCAACATGCTGCGCGACATCGCTACGGAAAAGAAAGCGCTGCAGGACAACGGCGGGGATTTCTATCAGACGCTGGGAGGCGGTGTGTGGATGACGCCGGCGGTGGACCTCGAAACCAAGACGGTGTTTTTCGTGGTTGGCAATCCGTCCCCGGATTTGTACGGCGCGATTCGCCCCGGTGATAACCTGTACACCAACTCGATGGTTGCGGTGAGCCTGGACAGCGGCCAGTACAAATGGCATTCGCAATATATCGCGCATGACGTATGGGATCTGGACGCCGTGAGCCCGGTTATCCTGACCGAAGCCAAGGACAAAGCTGGCAAGACACGCAAAGTCGCGATCCACGGGGGCAAGACCGGCCATGTTTACATTCATGACCGTGCTACCGGCGAACTGCTGCGCTTTTCAGAAGCCATGATCCCACAGGAAAACATGTGGGTGCTGCCAACTCAGCAGGGTGCACGCATGCTGCCCGGCGCAAACGGCGGGGTGGAATGGAATCCGATGGCGGTGAATCCGACGCTGCACATGGCCTATGCGGCGAATCTGCATCAGCCGATGACCTATCACGTCGAAGAAGCCAGTTACCCGGGGGGCGACAAGCTGTGGCTGGGGGGTGCGTTCAAAGTCATCGCGAGCGAGAAGCAGTGGGGCCGCCTTGCAGCGGTGAATCTCGATACCGGCAAGCTGGCCTGGAAAGCCGACACCGCACAACCGCTGATGGGCGGCGTACTGGCGACTGCGGGTAACGTCGTCTTCACCGGGGAAGGCAACGGCAGCTTCAACGCCTACGATGCAAAGAGCGGCAGCAAGTTGTGGTCGTTCAATTGCGGCGCAGGTGTGAACTCGCCTCCGGTGTCCTACGAAATCGGCGGCAAGCAGTACATCGCGGTTGCGGCCGGCGGCAATAACCAACTGGACTTCAAGCGCGGCAATAGCATATTTGTGTTCGCCTTGCCGTAACTTTCAGACGGCATTACGGTCGTAGCAAGAACGAGGGCCACCTTCGGGTGGCCCTTTCTTTTGATCTTTATTAAAGCGAAGTCGCACCACGAAGACACGAAGACACGAAGAAGGACATATGAAGAACGCCATATTTAGGAGGATATGTTGGACTGTTAATTTCGGCCCCGCTCACCTTGCATGCCGACCTCCATTTAAAGAGCTGACTAAGTTATCTTGGTTTTCTTCGTGTCTTCGTGACTTCGTGGTGAGAAATCAATTTTCAAGTGAGTTGGAAGAATAATGAATAAACTTCTAGTACTCGTCACGGCGCTCGCTTTGTTTCCGGCTGGCGCCTTTGCTCAGGACGCAAAGGCCGGTAAGGAAAAGGCCGCCGTCTGCGCTACCTGTCATGGCGCCGACGGCAATTCGACCATTCCGCAAAACCCGATCCTTGCGGGACAGACTGCGCGCTATCTCTATCTTCAGTTGCGCGACTTCAAGGAAGGCCGCCGCAAGGACCCTATCATGTCGCCGATGGCGGCAAACCTGTCCAGACAAGACATGCTGGATTTGGCCGCTTACTTTGCCGCGCAGAAACCAACAGGAACCAACGAAAAAGGCGATCCATCAAAAATAGATGAAGGCAGGAAAGTCGCGGATGCAGCGCTTTGCACCATGTGCCATCTCGGGAATCTGTCCGGGCAAAACGAAATTCCGAAGGCGGGCGGACAGCACTATCAGTATGTGCTCAAGCAACTGCAGGACTTCAAGGCCAGGCGGCGCACCAACGATGCCGGCAACATGACTGCCGTGCTGCGTACGATCCCCGATGAACAACTGCCCGCCGTCGCCGCGTATGTTTCATCGCTGGATTAAAAGCCGTGACGACGTGACGGTCGTGACGGCGTGACGATCGTAAAGGCCCGTAAAAGTTGTAAATGCCGTTCTACTCGGTCCTCATCGCTCAGCCCTCAGTCCTGCTTCTACGGCAGTCACGATAATCACGATAGTCACGGCCCTCTGGGCCTTACCAGCCCGCATGCATTTCGCCCTTGGCGTGGCGGCGTTCATGCTCCATCGTTGCCGGGTCGGTCATCCAGCATGAATAGACGATTGCAACTTTTTCCGCCCAGGGCTGCTGGTAAATCGTGGTGCAGCCAAGAGGCACCGAGCCCAGCATCTTCAAGTAGAACGGCACAGAGGGATAGCACTGCTGCATCATCTGCCAGCAGGACAATTTGACTTCATGCACTTCGTGAATTTTCGGATCGCGCACAATTTCTTCCGGCAGGTGCGTGATTGAAGCGATTCGCTTTACCTCTTGCTCGGACATGCTGGACTTCAAATCATCCGTCATGGGCAGCATGGTAGTGCAGGCTCCCGTACCAATGCATGCAATCAGCGCAATGAATAATCGGCTGCATGCCGGCACGAGCCTGGAGGCGCGCACCCGCGATTCCATTCGGCATTCATGGTCAGACCCGACGCGGTCAGCTGTCGTTTCCATTATTCCGTCGGACGGCGAGGCCGCCTCCAGTTCATTAAGAAGTTTCAGTTATAGAGATCTGGTTTGACGCTCCAGTTATGAGCAGAGAAGAATTGCTAGTCCCTTTGACTAGTGGCTGGTGGCTGGTGACTAGTGGCTGGTGATTCATAGGCCGTTTGGAATATGCTGTCGTTCTTCCGGACTCGGTAGGACATTGGCGTGAAATCACATCACGAGTTGAAGGTCTGGCGCACCGCCATCAAGTTGGCAAAGTCCGTGTACGAACTTACTCGAGAATTCCCAAAGGAAGAGCTTTACGGATTGACGTCCCAGATGCGCCGCGCAGCAACTTCGATCGCCAGCAACATTGCGGAAGGAGCAGCGCGGAATGGGACCAAAGAATTCATTCAGTTCTTGTATATCGCCGTAGGCTCCGCGAACGAGTTAGATACCCATGTCGAGATCTCCAAGGAATTTGGATTCATGTCCCCGGAAAAAGGAAGCTCGCTGCAACAGGACATTACGGAAGTGCTTAAAATGATGCGCGGGCTTGTCCGCTCATTGAAAGTTGGCTTGGAATTGGAATAGCGACTGTTGATCGCGACAATTGATCCACCTTCACCCGGCTCCATTCAACAGCCACGCGCTTGATTTTTCCAGCCACTAACCACCAGCCACTACCCACTTACATGCTCGAACGCACCCTGTCCTGCCTCGGCCCCCACGGATTTCACCGATTGCGCTATTACGACTGGGGTGATCCCGACAATCCGCGCATCGTGATTTGCGTGCACGGATTGACGCGCAACGGTCGCGACTTCGACGAACTTGCGAGCACCCTGTGTGCTGAATATCGCGTGCTGTGTCCCGATGTGCCCGGACGCGGCAAAAGCGAATGGCTCGCTCACAAAGAGGACTACGCCTATGCGGTCTATTGCGCCGACATGGCCGCATTAATTGCACGCAGCGGCGCTACAACTGTCGCTTGGGTCGGCACATCGATGGGCGGATTGATCGGCATGCTGCTCGCCGCGCAACCGAATGCGCCCATTCGCAAGCTGGTCATGAACGACGTTGGGCCATTCATTCCAAAAGCATCGCTCGAGCGGCTCGCCACGTACGTGGGGAAACCAGTCAGCTACGATTCAATGGAATCACTGGAGCAGTACATCCGCACGGTGTCCGCGTCTTTCGGGCCGCTCACGGATGCGCAATGGCGCCATCTCACGGAAACAACCGCGAAGAAAAGAGACGACGGGCGCTGGGGGATGAACTACGACCCGGCCATCGCGATGGCGTTTTCTGCCACGCCGATTGCAGACGTCGTGCTCTGGCCCTTCTGGGATAAGGTTCGCTGCCCCACTCTGGTGATTCGCGGCAAGGATTCCGACTTGTTGTTGGCTGAAACCGCAAAGGAAATGACCACGCGTGGCCCGAAGGCCAGGCTTGTTGAGTTCGCCGGCATGGGACACGCGCCGATGCTGATGGAGCGATCTCAGATTGAGGTCGTTCGTGATTTCCTGGCGAATTGACGTGACGGGCGTGACGAGGCGAATCTCATGCTAGCGATTGACTGGGGTACGACTTCCTTCCGCGCCTATCGCCTCGATGCAAAAGGCGGGATCGTTGATTCGCGCTCTGCGCCGGCAGGCATTCTCGCGGTGGAAAACGGCAAGTTCGCCGAGGTGCTGGAGGAGCATGCGGGCGACTGGATCAACGCGGGCGAAATGCAAATCGTCATGAGCGGCATGATCGGCAGCCGCCAGGGCTGGATGGAGGTGCCCTATGCGGCTTGTCCCGCCGGCCTGGATGAAATTGCGGCCGGGATGCGCAAAGTTAAATGGAAAGGCGGCGAAGTCTGGATTGCGCCGGGTGTATCGTGCCGCGATCAAACCGGCGTGCCGGATGTTATTCGTGGCGAAGAAACCCAGATTCTCGGTTGTCTTGATGTGATCGGCTCGGGACGGCATACCATCTGTCTGCCGGGCACGCACAGCAAGTGGGTTCACCTGGAGCAAGGCCGGATCGTGCGCTTTGCTACGCACATGACCGGTGAAACCTTTGCTGTGTTCAAAGGCCACAGCATCCTGGGACGCATGATGAAAGAAGCGCCGAGCGAGCACAACGCGTTTGCGGAGGGCGTACGCCGCTCCGGCGATACGGGCGGGCTATTGCATCACCTGTTCGGCGTGCGCGCGCGCGGATTATTCGGTGAACTTCCGGATACCGCTTCGGCGTCTTATTTGTCCGGCCTGCTGATCGGCCATGAAATCCGTGCGGCGCGCAACGGCGCAGACACCGTACATTTGCTGTGTACGCCGCAGCTGGCCGATGTTTACGGGCAGGCGCTCGGCGCCCTCGGGATGCAATCCAGTACACTCGATCCAACAGCAGTCACGCGCGGACTGTTCCGGCTGGCGTCGCGGCTGAAACCATGACTATCAGGACGATGATGAAAAGCGAAACTTTTGCGGACTGGCTCAAGCGCTTCCCGTTAGTCGCCATTCTGCGCGGAGTGAAACCCGGTGAAGTGCTGGACATCGGCTCGGCGTTGGTCGATGCCGGCTTCTGCATGATCGAGGTGCCGCTCAATTCGCCCGAGCCATTCGCCAGCATCATGAAGTTGTCGAAGCGCTTTGGCAGCAAAGCATTGATCGGCGCGGGAACCGTGCTCGACTGGGAACAAGTCACCAAGGTTTCCGACGCCGGCGGAAAAATGATTGTGATGCCGCATTCCGACGAGCGGGTGGTGGAGGCGGCGAAACGCCGCGACGTGTTCGTGCTGCCAGGATTCGCGACTGCCACCGAAGGATTTCGCATGATCGCAGCCGGCGCGGACGGTATCAAACTGTTTCCTGCCGAAGCCAATCCACCCAGGGTGCTGAAGGCGCTGCGCGCGGTACTTCCGAAGAATATCCCGGTGCTGCCGGTTGGTGGAATCACCCCGGGTAACATGCACGAATACTGGGAGGCCGGGGCGAATGGCTTTGGGCTCGGGTCAGCCCTCTACAAACCCGGCGATACTGCAGCGAAGGTTGCGCAGGCGGCCGCGGAATTTCGGTTAGCGCTGAAGAAAATCAGTGATTAGTGGCTGGTGATTAGTGGTTAGGAATATGTACTACCCACTCGCCCACTCGCCACTCGCCACTAGCCACCAGCCACCGTCTTTGAAATCCACTCACTATCTCGCTCCGCTGTTCGCGCCGGAATCGGTAGCCATCATTGGCGCCACGGAGCGCCCGGGCGCCGTAGGGTCCGTGCTGATGGAGAACATGCTATCGGCAAAATTTGCCGGCGCGCTCTACGCCGTGAATCCAAAGCGCGCGCAGGTGCATGGCGTCGTTTGCTATCCGAGCATCCGGGAGGTTCCCCGGCCGGTGGATCTCGCAGTCGTCGCGACGCCGGCCCAAAGCGTGCCGGGCGTCATTGATGCGTGCGGACGTGCCGGCGCGCGTTCTGCAGTCATCATCACGGCAGGGTTTTCTGAAGCCGGACCCGCGGGTGAAATGCTGGAACGCTCGCTGCTGGAAAATGCGCGACGCCACGGCATGCGGGTGCTCGGGCCGAATTGCCTGGGGCTCATGCGTCCCGGTACCGGCCTCAACGCCACATTTGCGCGCGGCCATGCCATTGCCGGTTCACTAGGCGTCGTCTCGCAATCGGGTGCGATATACACGGCCCTGCTCGACTGGGCGCACCCGAACAACATCGGTTTTTCCAGCGTGGTATCGCTGGGCGCTTCTGCCGATCTGGATTTCGGCGAAATCGTGGACTATCTCACCTACGACACTGCGACCGAGCAGATCCTGCTCTACATCGAAGGCATCCGCAACGCGCGCCGCTTCGTCGGGTCATTGCGGGCCGCGGCACGCACAAAGCCGGTGATTGTCATGAAAGCGGGCCGGCATCCGACCGGCGTGCGCGCCGCTGTTTCGCATACGGGTGCGCTGGTAGGCGCTGATGACGTGTTCCAGGCGGCGATTCGTCGCACAGGCGCGGTGCGCGTGACGACGATTGGTCAGCTGGTGGCCGCGGCACAAGCGCTTGCGTCCCACGTCAAGCCGCGCGGGGAACGTATCGCGATCATCACCAACGGCGGTGGCCCGGGCGTACTGGCCGCGGACCATGCCGCCGATCTCGGCCTTCCGCTCGCGGAGCTCTCTACACCGACAGTAGAAGCGCTATCCAAAACGCTGCCGCGCAACTGGTCGCACGGCAATCCGGTCGACCTGATCGGGGACGCGGACGCGGGCCGCTATGAAGCGGCCGTGTCTGCCTGCCTGGCAGATCAGAACGTCGATGGCGTACTGGCCCTGCTCACTCCGCAGGCCATGACTTCTCCCACCGACGTAGCGCGCGCAGTCGTACGCAGCGCATTGGCATCGACCAAACCGGTGCTGGCGGTTTGGATGGGTGAAGAGCAGGTGATTGAGGCCCGGAAGGTGTTCCAGGCGGCGCAGCGGCCGGTATTCCGTACGCCCGAACCTGCGGTCGAACTGTTCGCGCATCTGTCAGCGTTTTACCGCAATCAACGTACGCTTATGGAAGCGCCGGGTCCGCTCAGCGATCACCATGCGCCGGACACTGCAGGCGCGCGGCGCATTATCGAAGCCGCACTCGCCTCCGGGACACATGTGCTATCCACCACGGATTCGAAAGCGGTGCTGGCCGCGTTTCACGTGCCTGTCGCATTCGCGATGCCGGCTCGCTCGGCGCAGGAAGCCATTGCGGCCGCAGCAAAGTGCGGCTATCCCGTGGCGGTGAAAATTGATTCGCCGGACATCACGCACAAAACTGAAGTCGGTGGGATACGCCTGAATCTGCACGACGAACAGGCCGTGCGCTCCGCATTCGACGAGATCATGGAGTCCGTGCGGCGCAGCCGCCCGCAGGCACGGATTAACGGGGTGACGGTGGAGCGCATGGTGAACCGCACCAACGCCCGCGAACTGATGGTGGGCGTGCTGACCGACAAAGTGTTCGGGCCCGCAGTCACTTTCGCGGCCGGCGGGACTACCGTGGAAATCCTGCGGGATCGCGCAGTCGGTCTGCCTCCGTTAAATCATTTTCTCGCGGAACAGATGATCGCTTCAACACGCGTTTCTCGCCTGCTTGGCGCATTCCGTAATATGCCGCCCGCAGACCTTCACGCGATCACCAATGTCCTGCTGCGGGTGTCGGAAATGGTGTGTGAACTGCCGTGGATACGTGAGCTGGATATCAACCCGCTTATCGCCGACGACACAGGCGTGACCGCGGCAGATGCGCGCATCGTCATCGCGCCGTATGCTCCGGGCGCGCTTGCATACGCGCACTTGGCCATCCATCCTTATCCTGCCGCGCTGGCTTCGAAATGGTCTGCGAAAGATGGCACAACTGTCGTCGTACGCCCTATCAGACCCGAGGACGCCCAGATCGAGCGCGAGTTTGTCCAGGCGCTTTCACCGCAGACGAAGTACCTGCGCTTTCTGGGCGCGATGAAGGATCTCACGCCGGCCATGTTGGCGCGCTTCACACAAGTAGATTACGACCGGGAAATGGCGCTGATCGCCGTGGTGGAGCACGAGGGCCAGGAGCGCCAGATTGGCGTTGCGCGCTATGTCATCAACCCGGATGCTATTTCGTGCGAGTACGCAATCGTCGTGTCCGAAGCATGGCAGGGCAAGGGCCTTGGAAGGTATTTGATGCTGCAGCTCATCGCAATCGCCCGCGCTCGCGGACTCAAGACAATGGTTGGGCTCGTGCTCTCGGTAAATACGCAGATGCTGAGGCTGGCCGTGGAGCTCGGTTTCTCCGTCGCAACGCCGGCGCATGACGCAACGTCAAAAGAGGTCCGCCTCGTTCTCTAACGCCGCCGTAGCGGCATCGGCAAATATTGCGCCAGTTTCACGCTTCGATATTCACTGCGATGGTTATGTGCTAGCACCGCGGGATAACGCGCATAATGCGCCGAACTTAAGCGCGAGCCGCTGGAGTCGATCGCGCACACGGGTCCGCAGCAGGAGCATAAGCAGTTATGCTAAAAAAGCAGAGCGAGTACGAGCAGGTCATGAACGATGCCGTCGAACATGTCTACGTCTATGCCGTCAGGCAAGCGATGGACACACGCAAGTTGATAGCGCAATTCGACGCAGGCCGCGGGCCCGGACCTCATGAGGAACATACCCTGACGATCAGCGTGCGGGATTCAGACTTGTCCGTAGCCGCCGATAACATCCCGCATGAGTGGCTCGCCATGGGTACCGGGTATATCGATATGCGTTTCTCGAAACGCATTGCCGCACTGCTGCAGGAGCTGGATCAGCTGGCACAAAAGGCAGGGCAGTTTATATAAGGCCGTGAATGCCGTTCACTCAGTCCTCATACCTTATGGTCGAGAGACCGGTATCCCCTCGTGGGACAGTCCTGTTTTTCCGACCGTTATGGGCACAGCCCGGTATCCCCTTGCGGGACACGATCGTCACGATCGTCACGACCGTTATGGTCGAAGACCGGTATCCTGCGTCGCAGGGCACGTCGTCACGACCGTCACGGCCCTTCATCATTCGCCAGCGCGGCCGATGCCTTGATGTCTTCCGTCGTCACGACATCGACTATGTTGCGTGCGAAGCGCTGAGCGGCATAAAGCGCGCGGCGGTCGTGTTCGTGGTCGAGCGACCATTGCGCGTGTCGGCATAGCAGCAGCAACGCGAACGCACGACCGAGTGTGAGACTGAAACGCCGTGCGCCCGCCTCCAGCGCTCCGCCGTCGGCCTTCTCGATCCATTGCTGCGCATGAAACAGGCCGGCCTGCGCTTGTTTGACGCATTCGAGCAACAGCAGGTCGCGTACGCCGGACGCCAATGTTTCGATTTCGACCTGCAGCGCGGAAAGCGCGCTGCCGGACTGCAAGGCGCGCAGCACGTCGAGCGACAGGACATTAGTGGTGCCTTCCCAAATTGAAAACACCTGTGCGTCGCGTAACAAGGCAGGCAATCCGGTGTCTTCGATATAGCCTGCGCCGCCAAAGCTTTCGAGTATTTCGGACAACACTGCGACCGACTGTTTTCCGGTCATGAGTTTTGCAACCGGCGTCAGCAACCGCAGCAGATCCCTGCCCGCCGCGTCCAGCGCACCGCTTTCCTCGCGCCCGAGCAGCTCCACAACAAAAAAAGCCAGATGGAAACCCGCTTCGTATTCCGCTTGCAAACCCGCCAGCGTATCGACATGCAATGGTTTGCCGGCCAGTGGCGCACCAAACGCAACGCGCTTGGTTGCGTAATCGCGCGCAAGTGCGAGTCCGCGGCGCATGTAAGACACTGCGCTGACGCTGTTCCAGGTGCGCGTAATGGTCAGCATGGGGGAAATGTTGCGCACGCCATCGGCCTCGCCTGCAACGGCGGTTGCCGGCGTGCCATCCAAAGTGAGTTCGGCTGTCGGCACTTTGCGCGTGCCGAATTTGTCCTTCAGGCGGTGCACCAGAATGCGATCGAGCTGCCCGGCCGCGTTGCGTGTCTCGATGTAGAACAACGCGAGGCCTTTGCCTCCTGCCGGGTTGCCCTCCGGCCTGGCCAAAGTCAGTGCCATTTGTGAAGTCGCCGCCGAGGTAAACCATTTCCGGCCGTAAAGGCGCCACTGCGAACCGTCACGTCTGGCAACTGTCTCGGTGAGCCCGACGTCGGAACCGCCCGTGCTTTCCGTCATCCACTGCCCGCTGGTCCAGAACTGTGACGGGTCTCGCGAAGTCAGGTGAGGAACGGCGCGCTCGATGAGCGCGTTGTTGCCGGACGCAAGCAGTGCGCGTGCAGCGCCATCCGTCATCGCCAGCGGACAGCTATAGACATCGGTCGCGGGCGTAAACAGGTGCACCAGCGCGAACTGGTGGACGCGCGAGTGTCTTCCGTTGCGACGCTCGTAAGCGGTCGCGATGAGTCCCTTTTCAGCGGCGATCCGTTCGGCTTTTTTCCATAGGGGGGAGACTTCGATATGGTCGATGCGGTTACCCCATGCGTCCCAAGGCGTGTGCACCGGTTCGTTCAGGCGGTCCGAGAGTTGGAGCCGATACAATTCACCGCCCGCTAATTCGCCCTGCTCGAGCAACTCCGGCTCGATCGCATGCAGCAGCTCCGGCGGCAACGCGCGCGCCAGATAGGATCGCAAAACGCGGTCGGAACTGTACTGATTATCGAGCGCCGGAGCGGGTTGGTTGAAAGGCATCTAAGAGCCGTGCATGTCGTGACTACCGTAAAGACCGTGAATGTCGTGAAGACCGTGAATGTCGTGAAGGCCGTTCCCCTCAGTCCTCATACCTCAGTCCTCACTCCTGCTTTAGATTCCCATACAAAGGTATTTGATTTCCAGGTACTCCTCGATGCCATACTTCGAGCCTTCGCGACCTATGCCGCTTTGCTTGACGCCGCCGAATGGAGCGACTTCGTTGGAGATCAGTCCGGTGTTGATGCCCACCATTCCGGATTCGATGGCTTCCCCAACGCGCCAGATGCGTCCGATGTCCCGGGCATAAAAGTACGCCGCGAGTCCAAACTCGGTGTCGTTGGCCATGGCGATGGCTTCTTGCTCGGTCTTGAAGCGGAACAACGGCGCGACCGGACCGAACGTTTCTTCCTTCGTGACCTTCATCGTGGTATTGACGCCGGTGAGCACGGTCGGTTGGAAAAACAAGCCGCCGAGTTTGTCGCGCTTGCCGCCAACCAGGATGTTCGCGCCTTTGGATAGCGCGTCCTCGATATGCTCTTCGACTTTCTTCAACGCGTGCTCATCGATCAGCGGTCCGGTGTTGACGCCCGCTTCTGTACCGGGCCCTACTTTGAGCGCTTTCACTTTTTCCGCAAGCTTCGCGGCAAACTTATCGTAGACGCTGTCCTGCACGAGAATCCGGTTCGCACAGACGCAAGTCTGGCCATTGTTGCGATACTTGGAAATCATGGCGCCATCGACCGCCGCATCGAGGTCGGCATCATCGAACACGAGGAATGGCGCATTGCCGCCAAGCTCGAGTGATACTTTCTTTATGGTGTGAGCGCTCTGGTTCATCAGCACCGCGCCCACCTCGGTCGAACCCGTGAAACTGATTTTGCGAACCAGATTATTGGAGGTCAGTTCGGCGCCGATTTCCTTGGCGCTGCCGGTAACGATATTGATAACACCCTTAGGCACGCCGGCCCGCTCGGCCAATTCGGCCAACGCAAAGGCGGAATACGGCGTCTGCGTTGCCGGCTTGATGACGACCGTGCAACCGGCTGCGAGCGCCGGTGCTGCCTTGCGCGTGATCATTGCCGCGGGAAAATTCCATGGCGTGATCAGCCCGCATACACCGATCGGCTGCTTGATTACCACCAGGCGCTTGTCGGGCTGATGCTGGGGGATGACATCGCCGTAAATGCGTTTTGCTTCTTCGGCAAACCACTCGATGAACGATGCCGCATAAACCACCTCGCCCTTCGCCTCCGCGAGCGGCTTGCCCTGCTCCGTGGTCATCATCAATCCCAGATCGTCGGTGTTCGCAATCATGAGTTCGAACCACTTGCGCAAGATGTTCGCGCGCTCCTTTGGCAACCTGGCGCGCCAGGCCGGCAGCGCTGCATTGGCAGCCTCGATCGCACGGCGTGTTTCCGCCGCACCCATTTTCGGAATCGTCCCGATCACCGCGCCGTTGGCGGGATTCGTTACATTGATGGTCGCCTTCGCATCCGCATCCAGCCATTGGCCATTGATGTAGCTTTGCTGGCGGAAGAGTTTGGAGTCCTTCAGTTGAGGGGGAAATCTGGCATCTGTGGGAGCGTTCATTGTTGACCTCCATGAATATGTGAATGCCGTGAATATCGTGTCGTGAATGATTTTACGCTTCGGATTAGCCGCGGCATTTCCTTAACGCGGGCTCGCGTCCAATTCTTTGCAGGATTTCACTGTTGCTTCCGAGTTCCCGGGTCTATGCGCATACGGCAGTCACGGCAGTTATGGGCGCAGCCCGGTATCCCTTTAGGGACACGTCGTCACGACAGTCACGTATTTCGTTCAGAACGTTCCCGGATACGCTCCTCCGTCAATCAGAAAATTCATGCCGGTGATGTAGCCCGCCTGTTTGCTGCATAGATAGGCGCAGGCATCGCCGAATTCGTCGGGATTGCCGAAGCGGCCGGCGGGCACGGTCTTCATGCGTGCGGCGTGAACCTCATCCACGGGTTTGCCTTGCATCTTCGCCGCCGCGATGCTGCTGCTCTTGAGCCGATCGGTATCAAACATGCCGGGCAACAGGTTATTGATGGTGACGTTATGCGCTACGGTCTTGCGCGCGATGCCCGCTACGAAACCAGTGAGCCCTGTGCGTGCGCCATTGGACAAGCCCAGGATGTCGATGGGCGCCTTGACTGCGCTGGAAGTAATGTTGACCACGCGTCCGAACTTGCGCGAAATCATGCCGTCCACCGTGGCCTTGATGAGTTCAATGGGCGTCAGCATGTTGGCCTCGAGCGCGGCGATCCACATGTCGTGCGTAAATTCGCGGAAATCTCCCGGGGGCGGACCGCCGGCGTTATTGATCAGAATGTCAGGATTAGGACACGCGGACAACGCCTGCTTGCGCCCGGCTTCAGTAGTGATGTCGACCGCGACCGCAGTGACTTTGACGCCGGTGGCTTTTCGAATTTCATCCGCGGTACTTTCCAACGCCTCACGCCCGCGCGCCAGTATGGTCACATTGACACCTTCGCGCGCGAGCGAAAACGCGCATCCCTTGCCGAGCCCCTTGCTCGCCGCGCAAACCAGCGCGGTCTTGCCTTTCAAGCCGAGATCCATGGTTGTCTTCTTTCTTCGAGGTCTTTGAAGTGAAAATGAGCCGCACCAAGCGCGTGTCGGAGGGGGTTAATCGTGAAGCATGCCGGTGGCTTTTGCAAACGCGGCCCCCGCTACTGTCGAACCGGCTGACCGAGCTATAATCGACAGCAACTATAACAATAGAAATTAAATGAACGTACGATTGATCGTCTCTCTTTTGCCGGGCCTATTCACGCTCGGCGGGTGCGCCGCAGGACCCGACCCGCGGGATCCGATGGAACCATTCAATCGGAAGGTCTACGCTTTCAATGAGACTGTAGACAAGGCGGTACTCAAACCCGCGGCAAAGGGCTACGTCGCCGTAGTGCCGGAGATCGTGCGCCGCGGTGTGCGAAACGTCTTCAACAACGTGGGTGTGGTGGTCACCGCGCTGAACGACGCGTTACAGCTGAAGGGCACTAAGGTGCCGCTGGATGTCGCGCGCTTCACCACGAACCTGGTGTTTGGTCTCGGCGGACTGATCGATGTCGCTTCGGAACTGAAGATAGAAAACCGCAACGAGGACTTCGGTCAGACGCTAGGTTACTGGGGTGTGCCCAGCGGGCCCTATCTCACATTGCCGCTGCTCGGCGCGAGCGATGTCCGCGACGGATCGGCATTGGTGGTCGATTTCTTTACCAACCCGCTGTACTACTCTCGCGCTGATTCTCAAGTTCGCTGGGGCTTGTTCGCGCTAAGCGTGGTCGATACCCGCTCCAATCTTCTGGGGGCAGAAAAATTTCTCGAGACCGCAGCAGTGGACCGTTACAGCTTTGTGCGCGACGCTTACCTGCAACGCCGGGAATATCTGATTCATGACGGCCATCCCCGAACATCGGCAAAACCTCCGACACAACAACAAAAGACATTGAAGGAACTGGAGGAAGAAGACGAGCGCGACGAACCGTCATCCGAATCGGATCAGCAAGAGCCGGGAGCTGCGCCGCCTACAGTACCGAAGCTGCGCAAATAGTGAAAAAGCAAAATCTCACCAGGAAACTCTCGAGAGTTCCGTTGTTCTTCTTGCCCTAAAGGGTATACCAAGCGTTCGCGACGGTATTCGTGGTGACGAAGATCAAGAAAAAAAGTGAAGAAAAGGAAAATCTCACCACAAAGTACACGAAGAACACGAAGTTAGTGAAGCGACGCCTTAGCTGTTCTCACCAGATAAGCACCGACAGGGACGACTCCCGCTCTTCCGTTCTTCTTTGTGACCTTTGCCTTTCGTGGTGACAAGAGTTCATTGATGGAAACTCTTGTTGCTTTCGCCGTCCATCATTGGTTCGGCCCCACGGGGAAGAACAAAATCCAGCGGTCGTTTGAACAGACGCCGCAATAATGCTGCCCCGAATAATGCCAGTTCCTTGCGCTCAAGCTTGCAGGCGCGCGTCGCCGTGTACAGCGCAAGAAAGAAACTGACGCCCAGATTCACCAGAAATAATGTTGCCACGCCGGCGAGCGTCCAGAACAGCCAGCCGGCGCTGAACCAGCCGCGCAAGCCGGCATCCGCAAATGCGAGCATCCCATAGGACAACGTGACATGGCGCACGTCCAACGGCAGCCCGATCAATTTGCCGATGACTGGTGTGAATGCCAGCAACAAACCCAGCGCGATACTGGTCGCCCATCCCGACATGTTGCGCGCAACCATGTCCGCAAGCCCCTGCATGCGCGTGCGGCCGAAGCGTTCCGCAAGACGATGTTCGGCAATGGCGCGCGGCAGCCGGTGATATACGGCCCAGTTATCCATCCACCCGCCGAACATAGCGGCCATCCATAGGATTACGCCGGTTAGCGCGGCGTAGAACACCGTGCCGCTAGTGACCGGGCCCAACGCCGCGAGCACGTACTGCGCCTCTTTTTCGGCAAGATAGTTATGACCAACCGCCATCTTCCACAAAAAATTGAATAGCAAAACGCCGACGAAAATCACCGACACATTGGCGACCGCCGCGGCAAATTGTGAACGACATACGCGAACGGTGAACTCCACAACATTGTCGAGTCGCTCAGCGCGATCGCGGGTCCGCACTAATCTGGCCAGTGTGGCGGCCGTCATGGCAGGTTGCCTGGTGGCGAGCATTAGCTGGCAATGGTGCAGGAGCATGAAACTTACTGCGTAATTAAGCCCGGCAAGCAAGCCTGCTGCAAACAGCGTCAGTCCGCTGTGTAGAAGTTTCACCTGAATGGCAACCGTTAATACCATTAACAGTCCGCCACCTGCGCCGGCAAGCCAGATGAATCCGAATTGACTTCGCGTGTGCGCCACATAGTGTTCGCCGGGGTTGCCCTGCCGCTCTACCATTTTTCGCTGCAACATCTGCAGTCTCGCGCCCACCAGGTGCCTGATGCTTTTGTCATCCTGAGCCGAAACGATTAGCGCAGTTAGCAACTGATGGATCGCCTCGGTGCGCGATTGCCCGCGCGGAGCTTCGATGACGAACAGCATGGCCTGCATGCGCTTCAGGCAGCGCTCCAGCAATTCGAGTCCATGCACGATGTCCACGCTGACCCCAGTACTTTCCAGCCGGGATGAAATCTCCGCAATCTCGGCGCGGCAGCCCACACACGCCTGCCGCCACAGCTGCGCCAGCGCCGCAACATGTTCGCCGTCGCGCCAGGCGTCCATCATGCGCTCAGTGATTTGCGCCAGCCGGTGGAAAGGCGAATTCTCCATGGAGCCTGCGTGACTGCGCGCACGCAAGTTCGCCGACAGTCCCTGGGCCTGAACCCGAATTGCCAGTAACCGGAACCCATCCGCGAATGCACCCTTCAGCGGCGACCAGATCTCGGGGCGATCGGTAGGTGCGACGGCCTGCACCAACCTGTGAAAAAACTCGGGCGCCATGGACTCGAGGCTTCCTGTCGTTGACCGACTGGCGCGGAGCCTCGCCATTAGCCGGGCGAGATCATGATCGTCTCTGGGCGCGGGCAGTACACGGCCGATGATGCGATCAAACAATTCTCCCACGAAGGCGCTGTCGCCTGGAATACCGGTTTCTCCAAACAGGCTCGTCCCTTCTGCTTCACTCAGGACCTCGGCAAAGGTGTCCTGCACACCGCGCCGAGCAGCAGGCAATGATTCCAGCACTTCGAGGGTCTGCAGCACACGCGAGCGCACCAGTTCACCGTCGGCGGCATGCCCATCCATCCA
>JBJMWI010000170.1:0-19447 GCA_045810225.1 Burkholderiales bacterium | reverse complement strand
ACATCAGCACCGGCGTCCTTACCCTCTTGCCCTCCAAAACTAACTTGAAACAAATCTTTCTCGAATTTTGGCAATTGACCCGTCCCTCTCAATGAGAGGTCATTGACGATGTACGGACCATAGATTTCGGTATAGCCATGCTCTTCGGTATGGATATCGAGCATCATTTGCGCAAGCGCGCGATGCAAGCGCGCGAGCGGGACTTTCATCAAGGTAAAGCGCGCACCGCTAATTTACGCGGCCGCATCAAAATCAAGCAGCCCGAGCCCGGCACCGATGTCGACGTGATCCTTCACCGGGAATTCGAACTTGCGCGGTTCACCGACCCGACGCAGCTCAACGTTGTCGTCTGCTGATTTACCGACGGGCACACTGGCATGCGGCAGATTCGGAACCGTCAGCAACATGCCGGTGAGCTTTGCCTGGATCGCTTCCAGATCGCCCTCGATGGCCTTCAGTTCATCGCCCACCGCACTCATCTCAGACATCAGCGCGGACGTGTCGCTGCCTTTGCGCTTCAGCTCACCGATCAGCTTGGACGAAGCATTGCGTTTGGACTGCAACTCCTGCGTGCGCACCTGTGCTTTTTTGCGCTGCTCTTCCAGCATGCGGAATGCGGCAACATCGATCGTCACGCCGCGCGTGGCAAGCCTTTTCGCTGTCGAATCGAGATCACTGCGGATCAATTGAATATCCAGCATCCCCTACCTCTGCATCCTTGGTGTTTTCTGTGAGCGCTGACCGAAGCTGCTATTGCCGCCTGCTCAGTCTTTTTTTATTGCCGTTTGGTCCAGCGCCCGCAACTGCGCAAGTTTCTCCGCAATTTTGCTTTCCATGCCGCGCGTGGTGGGCCGGTAAAACACCATATGCTCGAGCCCTTCCGGTAAATAATTTTCGCCCGCCGCATAGGCATCGGGTTCGTCGTGCGCATAACGGTAAGTGCGGCCGTAGCCGAGTTCCTTCATGAGCTTGGTGGGAGCGTTGCGAAGATGCTCGGGCACGGGCCGGGACTTGTCTGACTCAACCAGCGAGCGGGCTTCATTATACGCAACGTAGCCCGCGTTCGACTTCGCGGCACATGCCAGATAAATGACCGCTTGCGCCAGGGCCAGTTCTCCTTCGGGCGTGCCCAACCGTTCGTAAGTTTCGCAGGCATCCAGTGACAGCCGCAAAGCTCTCGGGTCGGCCAGGCCGATGTCTTCGATCGCCATGCGTACCAGGCGCCGTCCGATATAAAGCGGGTCCGCCCCGCCGTCCAACATCCGCACCATCCAGTACAACGCCGCATCCGGCGCGGATCCGCGCACCGACTTGTGCAAAGCCGAGATCTGATCGTAGAACGCGTCGCCGCCCTTATCGAATCGGCGCAGGTTCTGCGCCAGCGTCGCCTGAACCAGTGCATCATCAATTTGCGTTGATTTGCGCAAGGCGGCGGCATTGCCAATGGCCTCCACCATGTTCAACAGGCGGCGCGCATCACCGTCGGCCGCCGCGACGACCAGATCGCGGGCGCTGTCAGTGTAGTGTTGGTCGGGAAAAGCCTTTGCGATGGCACGCGCGAATAACTGCACCAAGTCCGCTTCGGCAAGCGGTTGCAGCACATACACCGCCGCCCTAGACAACAGCGCGCCATTGACCTCGAACGAAGGATTTTCGGTGGTCGCTCCGATGAACGTCACCAGCCCGCGCTCGACGAATGGCAGGAAGGCATCCTGCTGGGCCTTGTTGAAACGATGCACCTCATCGACGAACAGAATGGTGGCGCGACCGGATTGCTGCAGAATGTTTTCCGCCCGTGCAACCGCATCGCGGATATCTTTGACGCCGGACAGCACAGCCGAGAGCGCAATGAACTCTGCATCGAACGCCCGTGCCATCAGACGCGCAAGCGTGGTTTTGCCTACGCCCGGTGGACCCCACAGGATCATCGAATGCAGTTTTCCCGATTCGTACGCCACGCGCAGCGGTTTGTCAGGACCGAGCAAATGCTGCTGGCCGACGACTTCATCGAGCGTCTGCGGCCGCATTATTTCTGCCAGCGGCGCCGCCGGTTGCCGGGGTGCAAAAAGATCAGTCACAAGAGATTCGCTTGCTGGGTCGTTCGCCGGAGGCTCTTATTCCGTCACCACATCAGCGCCTTGGGGTACGCTAAACGTGTAGAGCCCGGGATCGCTTTTGGGATTGCGCTGAAGGTTGGAAAATTTGATGGTTGTCTTCTGACCGAAATGATCGTGAAGTTCCATGGTATCGAGCATGTTGCCGCGGAAGCCCATGCGTACTTTTTCGAACAGGCTGTTCTCGTCGTAAGGCTTGACTTCCAGCCAATCGAGCTTTTTCTTGACCCCTATGGCGTTGAGCGAAAAATATTTGTCGACATCATCTGCACCCGCCAGCAAGGCTGCCGGACTGCTGCCGATCGCCTTGTCCAGATTGCGCTGCGTGACCTGGTTCAGGTCCTTGTCGTAGATCCAAAGCTTTTCACCGTCTCCGACGATCAATTGTTCGTAAGGTTTGTCGTAGGTCCAGCGGAATTTGCCGGGGCGCTGGAATTGCACGGTGCCGCTCGCCTTCTGCTGCGAGGAACCACTGGAATCGACGACTTCCTGAGTGAAGTCCGCTTTTGCAGAACGCGTCTGTTCGATGAACGCATGCAACTTCTCAATGGAGCCGGCTTGCGCGGACTCCGCTAACAACGCCAGACAGAACACGCAAACGAAGGAACGCATCGATGCTACAACCAGCGCAAATCCTGTTTTCATTATTTACCTCCATTGTCCTAGACCGCAGCAACAGGTGCGCGGTTCCTGATGTAGCGGGCGTGCTTGGTTCAGGCTTCGCTTCTGGAGGGCGCAATAACCTCGCGGTTGCCATTGGACTGCATGCTCGAGACCAGCCCTGCGCGCTCCATCTGTTCGATGAGGCGCGCGGCGCGGTTGTAGCCGATGCGCAAATGGCGCTGCACCAGTGAGATGGATGCGCGGCGTGATTTCATTACGATCTCGACTGCCTGGTCATACAGCGGATCGGCTTCCGCATCGGCCTCGCCAGCCGGACCGCCATTCTCAGCGTCGGCGTCCACGCCTTCCAGCACGTCATCGATATATTTCGGCTGACCGCGCGATTTCAGGTAATCGACGACCTTGTGCACCTCCTGGTCGGAAACGAAGGCACCATGCACTCGCTGCGGATAACCCGTTCCTGGCGGCAAATACAGCATGTCCCCCTGCCCCAGCAATTGTTCGGCACCCATTTGATCAAGGATGGTTCTGGAATCCACTTTGCTCGAAACCTGAAAGGAAACGCGCGTCGGAATATTCGCTTTGATCAGGCCGGTGATGACATCCACGGAAGGCCGTTGCGTAGCGAGCAGCAAATGCACACCAGCAGCGCGTGCTTTTTGCGCCAGGCGCGCGATAAGTTCCTCTACTTTCTTGCCGACCACCATCATGAGATCGGCAAGTTCGTCGATCACCACGACGATCAACGGCAATTCCTGCAGCGGCTCCGGATTCTCCGGAGTCAGCGTGAAAGGGTTCGTCAGGGGCTTGCCGGCCTTCTCGGCTTCTTTGATTTTCTGGTTGAAACCGGAAAGATTGCGCACGCCCAATTGCGACATGAGTTTGTAGCGCCGGTCCATTTCGCCAACACACCAGTTCAGCGCGTGCGCCGCCTGCTTCATGTCCGTGACCACCGGCGTCAGCAGATGCGGGATACCTTCGTAAACGGAAAGCTCCAGCATTTTGGGATCGACCAGGATAAGCCGCACATCATTGGGGGTCGCTTTGTACAGGAGCGAGAGGATCATCGCGTTTATCGCCACCGATTTGCCAGAGCCGGTCGTGCCCGCGACCAGCACGTGCGGCATCCTTGCCAGATCGGCAACGACGGGATTGCCCGCTATGTCCTTGCCCATCGCCAGGGTCAGCGGCGAATTCATTTCGGCATAAATTTTCGAGCTCAGGATTTCCGCGAGTCGAACGACTTGCCGCTTCGGGTTTGGAATTTCCAGTCCCATGTAGGATTTTCCCGGGATGGTTTCCACTACGCGTACGCTGACGACGGATAACGCCCGCGCGAGATCTTTTACCAGGTTGAGGACCTGGCTGCCTTTGACACCGATGGCCGGCTCAATTTCATAGCGCGTGATGACCGGGCCTGGTTGCGCTGCTACAACTTTTACATCGATGCCGAAGTCGGAAAGCTTCTTTTCGATGAGCCGGGAGGTATATTCCACGGTTTCCGAGGACAGCAATTCCACATCCGCCGGCGGTTCGTCGAGCAAATGCAGCGGAGGCAACGGCGAATCCGGCAAGTCTTCGAACAGCGGCTTCTGTTTTTCCTTGATCACGCGATCGGACTTGGCGATGGCAATCTTCGGCGTCTCGATGCGTATGGGTTCATGTTCATCGAAACGCTTACGCTCCACTTCGACCAGTTCTTCCCGCTGGACTGCAGCCTGCTCGCCAAACTTGCGGTCCTGCCGGGTTTGCCAACGTGCGCGAACTGAACCATAAGCCGACTCGACCGCTGCCCCGAGTTTCTCGATGAATACGACCCAGGATAATCCGCTCACGAGCGATAGACCGACTCCCCACAGGATCAGCAAAATCAGTGTGGCGCCAGTGAAGCCGAATCCCTTCGCCATGGCGCCGCTGACCACTTCTCCGAGTACGCCGCCAGGCGTATGGGGAAGTTGCAGCTTGAGTGAATGCAAACGCAAGGACTCGAACGCGCTGCTGGCAGTGATCAGGACCAGAAAACCCGCGCAGGCCACAGCAAGCGATCGGCGGTCATGTTCGATAGGCGCCTCGATGCGCCGGTAACTCCAGACAACCGCACCGATGAAGAAGACCACCCACCACCACGCCGAAGCACCGAATACGTACAGCGCGATGTCGGCGATCCAGGCGCCGGCCTTGCCCCCCGCGTTGATGACATGCGTTGCCGATGCCTCGTGCGACCAACCGGGGTCCGACCGGTGGTAGGTCGCGAAAATCAACACCAGATAAAGGGCCGCCCCCACCAGCAACAGCCACCACGATTCACGCAACAGCGCCGCGATCTTGGGCGACAACGGCTTGCGCTGCGTTTTCTGAACTGTTGACTTTGCCCTCGTGGATGTTCGCAAGACCGGCATTACCTTTTCTGTATCAAAGAATTATAGCTTATGGTAAACGCGCTGAAGTAGTTCATTATCGCGCGTGGACATAAACTTCGGGTCGCTGCTACAGTCTTGCTTTTTTGCGCAAGACGCTCAACTTGATCAACACGATGGCCAGCAAAACCAAACACTCGAGGCTTTTGATTCTCGGCTCCGGCCCCGCGGGCTACACGGCCGCTATTTATGCCGCGCGCGCCAATCTCAAGCCGGTGCTAATTACCGGAATGATCCAGGGCGGACAACTCACCACTACCACCGACGTGGACAATTGGCCGGCGGACGTCATGGGCGTGCAGGGTCCGGAACTCATGGAGCGGTTTCTCAAGCATGCTGAGCGCTTCGAGACCGAAGTTATTTTCGATCATATCCATACCGTCAAGCTGGGTGAACGACCATTCGAACTCAGTGGTGATCAGGCGCTCTATACCTGCGACGCCTTGATTATCGCCACCGGCGCTTCCGCCAAATATCTCGGTTTGCCTTCGGAAACCGCGTACATGGGCAAAGGCGTTTCCGGCTGCGCCACCTGTGACGGGTTTTTCTACAAGGGTCAGGATGTCGCGGTGGTCGGCGGCGGCAATACCGCGGTGGAAGAAGCACTCTATCTATCGAATATTGCGCGCAGCGTGACGGTGGTGCATCGGCGCAAGAAGTTTACTGCCGAAGCCATTCTGATCGATCGACTGACCGAGAAATCCAAAACCGGCAATGTGAAGCTTGAATGGGAGCACACGCTGGATGAAGTGTTGGGGGATCCAAAAAAAGGCGTCAACGGCATTCGCATTCGTTCAACGAGCAATGAAAACCAGCGCACCTTGCCGGTATCGGGCGTTTTTATCGCGATTGGACATACGCCCAATACGCAGATTTTTCAGGGACAGCTCGACATGGCAAACGGCTATATCGTTACCAAAAGCGGCAATGAGGGTGGCGCGACTGCGACCAGTGTTGCCGGCGTGTTTGCAGCCGGCGATGTTCAGGATCACGTGTATCGGCAGGCGGTCACCAGTGCCGGCACTGGGTGCATGGCGGCGCTTGACGCCGAGAAATATCTGGAAGAACTCGGTCACTGAATCCGAGCCAAACAGGCGGGTGCAGGCGCCACCACAGCGCGCAAGCGCCGGCCATTGCTTCGTATTTGTCCGATGACGAGTTAGATCATGGCAGATCGCCCCGCTAAACCGGAAACCACCGCGCCGCAGGATGCCGATAAGGACTTGCTGCGCGAGGCATTGAAAGATGTCGCCCCGCTGCGCCATTCCGGCAAGGCCAGCTTGCAACGGCCGCTCCCGGTTCCGGTTCCGGCACAGAGTCTTCGAGAGGACCAGCAGGTGTTGCAAGATAGTCTCTCCGACCAGATGCCCCTGGAGGTCGGACTGGAGATGGGGGATGAACTGCTGTTCCTGCGCAGCGGACTATCGAATCAAATCCTGAAAAAACTCCGGCGGGGTTACTGGGCAACGCAGGACCACCTCGACCTGCATGGGTTGCGCACTGAAGAAGCACGCGCACTGCTAGTCACGTTTTTGAACAATGCTCTGGTGCACGGGCTGCGTTGTGTACGCATCGTGCATGGCAAAGGTTTGCGATCCAAAAACGCTGAACCGGTGCTAAAACGAAAAATCGGCAATTGGCTTGCGCAACGCGACGAAGTGCTGGCTTTCGTGCAGGCCCGCCCGGAAGACGGAGGCAGCGGCGCGGTGATGGTGCTGCTGAAGGCACATAAGAAAAGAGCAGGACTGAGTCATGAGGACTGAGGACTGAGGGGGAAAAAAAGGACTGAGGTACGAGGACTGAGGACTGAGTTAAAAAACGTGAAGGCCACTCACCCTTCACCCTTCACCCTTCACCCTTCACCGTTCACGCCCTTCCGGCTCCACCCGTCAAACAGCCGCTTCGTCGGTCTCGCCAGTGCGGATGCGGATCACCTGCTCTACCGTCGTGACGAAAATCTTGCCATCGCCGATCTTGCCGGTTCGCGCAGCCTTGACGATGGCTTCAATGGCCTGGTCGGTGAGCTTATCCGCGACGACCACTTCCACTTTGACCTTGGGCAGAAAGTCCACCACGTATTCCGCACCCCGATAGAGTTCCGTATGACCTTTCTGGCGGCCGAAGCCTTTGACTTCTGTGACCGTCAGACCGGTCACGCCGATCTCCGAAAGCGCTTCGCGCACCTCGTCGAGTTTGAACGGTTTGACCACCGCTTCGATTTTCTTCATGGCTGCTGCTCTCCCCAGATGCAATAAAAGGCTGAAGCCTCAGTATAGACGCCCAGTCCCGGGTCGGGGAAGCGGGCCCTTTTACAGCCCGCCGCGATACTTGTTGGTAATGGGATAGCGCCAGTCCTTGCCGAACCCGCGCGGCGTGACGCGGATGCCGACCGGCGCCTGCCGGCGCTTGTATTCATTGATGTGAACCAGCTTTACCACCTGGTCGACGTCTTCGCGCCTGAAGCCGGCGGCAACGATTTCCGCAACGCTCTGGTCCTGCTCGACGTAACGCTGGATGATGGCATCGAGCGTGTCATACGGCGGCAGACTGTCCTGGTCTACCTGGTTGGCACGCAGTTCCGCACTCGGCGGACGCTCGATGATTCGTTCAGGGATGACTTTGGAAACGGTGTTGCGATAGCGCGAAAGCCGGTAGACGAATTTCTTGGTGACATCTTTCAGTACCGCGAAACCACCCGCCATATCGCCGTAAAGCGTGGCATAACCGGTGCTCATTTCGCTCTTGTTGCCGGTGGTCAGCACGATGGAGCCGTACTTGTTGGACAATGCCATTAACAGCGTGCCGCGGATACGGGCCTGCAGGTTTTCTTCAGTCGCATCGAATGGCCGGTTGCCGAACTCCGGTGCCAGCCCCGACATGAATGCATCGAACACCGGTTTGATTGCAATTTCACTGTAACGCACGCCAAGGCGCTTCACCATTTCGCGTGAATCTTCCACGCTGATGTCGGCGGTGAATTGCGAAGGCATCATGACCGCATGGACGTTCTCCGCACCGAGCGCGTCAGTCGCAATACTTAACGTCAGTGCAGAATCGATGCCGCCGGATAATCCCAGCAACGCGCCGCGGAAGCCGTTCTTGCGCAGGTAGTCCCGCACGCCCATGCAGAGTGCCTTGTAAAGGCTCGCATCGAGATCCAGCTCGGGAGCAAGCTGACCGGGGCGCGGCCCGTGACTGCCGACTTCCACAATGGCCAGCGCCTCTTCGAACGCGGGAAGCTGGTGAGTCACTTTGCCATGCTCGTCCATGACGAATGACGCACCGTCGAACACCAACTCATCCTGACCACCGACAAGATTGCAGAATACGACCGGCAAGCCGGTCTCTGCCGTGCGCTCACGCACGACTTCGTGGCGGCTGCGCAGCTTGTCGATATGGAAAGGCGAAGCATTCAGTACCAGCAATAATTGCGCGCCGGCAGCGAGCGCGCGCTTGGGCGCTTCGGGCTCCCAGACATCCGCGCAAATATTGATGCCTACGCTGTTCGGATTTGCGTTGGGTGCACGCGCCGCCGTTTCACCGCCCGGGCCCCACACATCCTCGCAGATGTTCACGCCGACCCGCACGCCGTTGATTTCCACGACACACGGGCTGCCGTCCGAATCGAAATAGCGTTCCTCGTCGAATACCGTGTAGTTCGGCAAATCGAGCTTGTGGTAGGTGGCCGCGATGCGCCCTTCCTGCAGCACAGAAGCAGCGTTGTAAAGGCTCGCGCCAGACTGTTGCGGATGACCGACCACCACACTGATGCCCCGGACCTGTGCTGCCAGATAAGCAAGCGCGCGATCGCATGCCGCACGAAAATCCTCGCGCAGAAGCAGATCTTCCGGTGGATAACCGCACAGCGAGAGTTCCGGCGTTAGCAGGATATCGGCGCCCTGCTCCCTGGCCCGTGCCGCGAACTCGAGAATCTTGCGGGAATTGCCGGGAAGATCGCCAACCGTGCAGTTGATCTGGCCAATCGCAATGCGCATGGCTGCTACTATATCAGCCCGATGATGGACCACGGAAAAAAGGCGCCGATAAGCGTAAAACTCAGCCCGCTAAGCAGATGCAATCAAAAGACTCCAGCGGACTTCAGTGAACAGTCCAATTTTGCTGGAGACCTTGCTTGAGCACCGCATCGATAAGGGTCTCTTCATCGACAGGTTTCACCAGATGCAGATCAAAGCCCGCTTCGCGCGTCTTTTGCCTGTCTAATTGCTGTCCCCATCCAGTTACCGCGACAATCCTGAAATGCTTGTTGAGATTGCGAAGCCTGCGCGCCGTCTCGAAGCCGTCTATCCCTGGCATGCCTAGATCCAATAATACGATGTCGGGACGAAATTTCTCCGCCATTTCAATGGTCGCAATGCCGTCATAGACCACGCAAGTTTCATTTCCCAGGGCCTTAAGCAGAAGACTAAGCGACTCAGCTGCATCCGCATTGTCGTCCGCTATGAGCACACGTCGAGATTCCAGCGCAGGCGAGACTCGCTTGGGCATCTTTGGCGTTTCCTCGATCGCATCGATCAACGGCATCTTGAAGGTGAACTCACTTCCCTTGTTCACCCCTTCGCTAAAAACGCTCAGCGTACCGTTATGCGATTCAGCAATCTTGCGCGCAAGGGCAAGACCAACGCCCAACCCCCCCCGGCTTTGGGTTGCTTCCTGGCCCTGCACAAACATGCCAAATATGCGCTCTATATTTTCGGTCGCAATTCCGCGGCCGTTGTCGCGGACTCGTATGATTGCGCTACCCTGCTCATCGCACGTGCTTACGGTAATGTTGCCTCCCTTGTCGGTGTATCGCGCTGCATTGGTCAGAAGGTTCGTTAGTAGTTGCGTCAATCGGTGGAAATCGCCCTGGACCAACAATTTTTTCGGCGGAAGATCCACCTTCAGCTGATGCGCCTCCGCATCGACTAATGGTTTCGCCGCTTCGATGGCGCGCCGAACCACTTCGGTCAAATCTATGACCTGATGGTCAAACGCCAACATTTTCCCGCGTGCGATGCGAGACACATCCATCATGTCGTCAAGAATCCGAGCCAGATGCCCACTCTGCCGATCAATGGTCCGGTGTAAGACGTCCAGCGCCGGATCGACGTTCGGAATATGCCCGATGATCTGCACTGCCGTGCGAATCGGTGCCAGCGGGTTGCGCAATTCATGTGTGAGCATGGCAATGAACTCGCTCACGTTCCTCGATGCTTCTTCCAATTCCTTCATGTAACGGCGATCCGTAAGGTCTTGTGTAACTTTAGCGAAGCCGCGCATATGGCCGCTCCCGTCATATAACGCGGTGACCACGACCCTTGCCCAAAAACGCTCGCCGTTTTTTCTGACGCGCCAGCCTTCCTCTTCCAGCCTGCCCGTTTTACGGACCATGGCCAATTCTTCCCACGGCTTGTTTGCTGCAATATCCTGGGGGGCATAGAAACGCGAGTAATGCTTTCCAATAATTTCTTCGCGACTGTAGCCTTTGATGCGTTGCGCGCCTGTGTTCCAGCTGGTGACAATGCCGTCCTGATCCAGCATGTAAATCGCGTAATCGGCTACTCCATCGACCATTAGCCTGAAACGCTCTTCGCTTTGACGCAAGGCCTCCTCGGTCAACCGGCGCTGACTCAGGTCACGCGTGATCTTGGAAAATCCGACCAGCTTTCCGTTTTGATCGCGTAGCGCTGTTATCACGACATTTGCCCAAAAGCGGGAACCATCTTTTCGCACGCGCCATCCTTCATCTTCAAAGTGACCTTCTTCGATAGCCACCTTCAGTTCGTAGTCTGGCCACGCTCTGTCAATTGCGTCACGGGTATAAAAGACGGAGAAGTGCCGGCCGATTATTTCATCCGCTTCATATCCCTTCATTCGTCGCGCGCCGTTACCCCAGGTCAATATGCGTCCATCAGGGGAGAGAACGAACAAGGCGTAGTCTCTGGTTTGTTCAACGACGAATTGATAGATCGAGGGGTCTACTGGCTCATTCATAAACCCTCCCGATTGCCTCGACCGGGCAATGTCTCATTGAATGCGATAGCAAATTTTTCACCATTGGCTCCCCCCAATTTGCGGTGATGCAGTCGGAACAAGAGATGGACGCGTTCGACTGCTATTGTCACAACATTAAAACCTGGCGCTGCGATTTACCTCGGCGGCACTTCTTCGTATCCCGCCTTCGCGGCGTCCTCTTTGCATTCCGTCAAGGTGTCGAATAAGTCTCTGGACTCCACTGTCAGTCCCGACCGGCCATACGCTCGCCATCTCCAAACAATGGCACCGCTTTGTTCACTCCGGGAAGGAGTGAACTCCCAGCGAAAGGGCAGGTTTGTTGGTTCGTTTGGTCGCATATTTTTTTATGACGCAACATAAAAATAGTAGCTTCCAAGGGTAGCCAAAGCAAGCAACTCTCGCGCCGGTCAAAGATGTCCATTCCCCTAAAGACTTATCACTCGATAGCATGCAAATGCCATATCTCTGCAATACCTTCTGTACGCTGCCGCACATACCATTGCAAATCCAAGTCCAAGGCTTGGCGATCTCCCAAGTAATACGAAGACTGCGCGGCATCTGGCGCTGCATCTAGCGCAATTACCATGAATAGTTGCTGCTTTCTAGCCGCATTGTGAGCATCTGTTGACTGCTGCTATAAAATTCGCTCCTGCTACAATGAAAACACACTCCGGCTTTCAGGTCCTCGATTCGCTCGCATCGATTCCCGCTTCGGATTGGGACACTCTGGCGGGAAATCATCCGCTGCTTTCGCACGCGTTCCTGCACGCGCTGCACGAAACCGGCTGCGCCAGCGCCGAAACCGGCTGGGCGCCGTGCTACCTCACGCTGTGGCGCCACGGTCGCATCGCGGCTGCCATGCCGCTCTATCTGAAATCCCATTCCTACGGCGAATACGTATTCGACTGGGCATGGGCGGACGCCTACCATCGACACGGTCTGCGCTACTACCCGAAGCTGCTGAACGCAGTGCCGTTCACACCCGTAACCGGACCGCGGCTGCTGGCCGCCAATGAAACCGATCGGCGCGCATTGCTCGATGCAGCACTGAAGTTCGCGCGCGATACCGGCGTCTCGTCGCTGCACTGCCTGTTCCCCGCCCCCGCCGAAGTGACTCAGTTCGAGGCTGCCGGCATGACGTTGCGGGCCTCTGTGCAATTCCACTGGCGCAATGAGGGTTTCAGCGACTTCGACGATTTCCTCGCTCGCATGAACCATGACAAACGCAAAAAAATCCGCCAGGAGCGCCGCAAGGTCCGTGATGCGGGCATCGAATTTCGCTGGCTGCGCGGTGAGGAAACCTCCGCAGCGGACTTGCAATTCTTCATGCAATGCTACAACTTGACTTACCGCGCGCATCATTCGACGCCTTACCTCAATTTGGATTTTTTCAAGCGCCTGGTGCAAACCATGCCGGCAAACCTGCTGCTGATCCTGGGCTATCGGCACGGCGAGCCGGTGGCTTCGGCGTTCAACATCATCGGCGACAACACGCTATACGGGCGCTATTGGGGAACGAAAGAGTTTCACTCGGGCTTGCATTTCGAAACCTGCTACTACCAGGCGATCGAATACTGTATCGCTGAAGGAATCGGTTTATTTGAAGGAGGCGCGCAGGGTGAACATAAGCTCGCGCGCGGTCTGCTGCCGCAACGGACGGTATCCGCACACTGGCTGGCACATCCGGAATTCGCCGAAGTCATAACCCGCTTCCTGCGCAAGGAAGCAGACGGCATTGAAAATTACGTCGATGAATTGTCGGAACACAGTCCGTTCAAGCAGTCCGAGCCTCCCGCTTCTTAGATGACGCTGCAGGATTTGGTTAAACTAGCGCCATGTTTCCCGCCATGACCGATCGGATTGCGAGAGCGATTTCACTCGCGAGTGCGCTGGTATTTTGCGTGCTGTTGCCATTTGCGTCCCACGCCGCACCCAGCGAAATCGAGTTCACCGACCAGATTATCGGCAACGGGCTTGAACCCCGGCGTGGCTGGTTCGCGATCATCCGCTATACCGGCTGGATCTATGAGGAGCAAGCCGCAGATAAAAAGGGTAAACAGTTCATCCACTCGGATGATCGCGGCGCACCGGTGTCATTCGTATACGGTTACAAGCGCGCGCTGCCCGGCCTGGAAAAAGGCATGGAAGGCATGAAGCCCGGCGGACGCCGCACGGTCATCATTCCCGCAAAAAACGCTTACCAGGGCGCGCGGCAGGAACCACCGGACGGCGTGCCGAAAGATTCGACGCTGATCATCGAGATTGAACTCGTGGATGTCGTGCCACAGGCGAATTCCGCCCCTGAACAATAATCGCAAAATAAACCGAAGGAGCGTTAAACATGATCGGCGATCCCGTTGCCCTGACCATCCGCCGCAGCATTGAACGGCCGTCGAAAGCCGTCATGAAAGCCTTTGCCGGCATGCCCACCGGCTTTGTGACCGACGCCTATAACGGCAAGGGCTGCCTCGACTATGCGATCAAACCGTTGCTGCCCACCATGCAGTTCAGCGGCAGCGCCATCACCGCTTACTGCGGACCGATGGACAATCTCGCCGCCATGGCCATTCTGGACTTTGCGCAACCGGGCGACGTCATCGTGATCGCCACGACAGGCGACGACACGGCGGCCACCATCGGAGATTTGTGGGCATTCTGGGCAAAGAAGATGGGCGTCGCCGCCATAGTCTGCGACGGCCTGGTGCGCGACGTGACCGGCCTGCTGAAAGCCGACATCCCGGTGTTCGCGCGCGGCATCAAACCGAATTCCGCTTTCAAAAATGGGCCGGGTGAAGTCAATACCACGGTGACTTGCGGAGGCGTGGCGATTTCGGCAGGCGATATCATGGTCGGCGACCGTGATGGTGTGGTCGCCGTCCCGCGTGCGCAGGCCGCGCAGGTAGTCGAGCGCCTGGAGCTCGTGAAGCAAAAGGAAGCCGATGCCGAGGCGAAAGTCAAAAACGGCGTCAAGCTGAAGTTCTGGGACCCGGACGCGCTTGGCAGCCGGGTGCAGTACATCGATTGAGATCAAATTGGTTTTCGACTACTACAAAAAACTTTCGGCCAAACGACAAAGCATCTACCGCCAAAGCGATGCAATCAGTTCCGTGAAACTGCCCAATGCTGAACTGCTGCGCTCGCCTGCATTGGGTCTCGTGGATGCCTTGAAGAGCGAAAAGCGCGCCACTGTCCAGCAACTCTCACAGCAGGTCACGGACGGCATTGTCGGACAATTGAGCGTGCCGCCTTTGCGCATTCAGGTCCTCGCAGTCAGGCCAAGCAACGACTGGGGAGAACTGCACGGCTTGTATCTGCCTGAAGATGACGGCAACATCGCAAAGATTCAATTGTGGATGCGCACTGCGAAGCACAAGCGCGTCGTCGCGTTCAAGAGCTATCTGCGCACATTGCTGCACGAAATCTGCCACCATCTCGACTACGAGCTTTACCAATTTCCGGAAACGTTCCATACCGAGGGGTTCTACAACCGTGAATCCAGCCTGTTCCGTCAACTGGTGCCGTCAGACCAGAACGATACCCGGCGATAGGGAACGTGCATGAAATATTTCAGCGTGCTGCTCGGTTTGGTTATTTTGGCGGGCGTTTTTGTCGTCTGGCTGCGGACTTACAAGTCCATCAAAAGCGACCAGGAGCTACTGTCTTCGACCGGGACACCCGCGGTGAAGGCGAAATCGCTTGACGACTTCATTGCATCGTACAAGCGCGGCGAAGTGGCCCCGGAGAAAAGCACCATGGCTGCCCCGTTGCCCGCCGGAGTCGCGGCGAAAGCCGCACATCCCGTCTTGCCGGTAACGCCGACTTCTACGGCATCCCCCGTCCCAACCGGTGTGCCCATGGAACACGGCCCCATCAAGTGCGAAGCGTTCGTTTCAGGTGCGACCAAACTGGCTTACCTAACTTCCAAGGCAGGGCTGCGCGATCACCATGTCTTTGCGCATGTTCAGCTGTCCGCGCTCTCGACAGGCGGCGCGCTCGGTGGAGCGCTCGCGCATGAAGCTGTCGATCTGGTGATCTGTAACCCGGCCATGGCTCCCGTCGCGGCCATCGATATCATGGATGCCGCAGGTGCTCCGGCGCCCGCAGCAAAAGCCGAGCACCTGAAAGCTTTGGGAATTCGCTACCTCCGGCTCTCGGTGAAATCGCTGCCCAAGCCGGATGAATGGAATACCCTGCTGTACAAGATGTAGCCGGCCTTATTTTTAGACGACGCCGTTTTGCGAGGGTAAAAAAAAGCCGCTGAATGCGGCCTTTTTCTTTGCGATCCTCAAGCGTTCAACCTTTTTTGCCGGCTTGCGTTTCGGCGGGTTTCTCGCTCGGTTGCACCTCGGTCGGATGCGGGATGGCGTTCTCGTCTGCCGGGCAGAACGCATCAATGGCCTCGTTATGGCACCAGTGCGCATTGAACCCATCGTTTTTCTTGATGCACTCGTAAATATACTTGCCCATTTCTTCAGTCCAGGCACAGTTCTGCCGTTTCATAAAGAACCGTTCGCGCCCGTTCGTCGCGCCTTCCGCGAATGCAGTTACGCTTGCATTGGCGAGCGCCAAAGCGGTCAGGGCCCATACGACTGTTCGTTTCATGTCAAACCTCTTCCGCGCAACAGCGATTATCAATTTTAAAGTAAAACACCAGGCCCCGGATATCGCTGCTTTAGCTACGCACGCGTTTTGCAACCGGTTTGCGTTTGCGCCTCTTCGCTGCTGACTTCTTCGCTGCGCCGGCCTTTGTCCGGTTCGCCTTCTTGATTTTCTTCAGCATGCTTTCGGCCTTGAACAAATCCTCATCGAGGATGCCGGCTGCGCGCGCGATGGCGATCTTCGCTTTGGCTTTGCTTAGGTCCGGACTGATGAGAATCAATTCGGAGATCGCTTCAGCGACGGCCTTCCGTGCACTGGCCCGTAACTGCGCGTCCTTGGCGCGGTCAAGCGCCCTGAGCAGTGCGTCGACGACCGGTTTCGCCAGCAGCTCGATTGCCATGGATTATTTTGGGTGGAACTTGAATTCAAGCACCAGGTAACGTCGCCCAACAAGATCTTTGGTTGTGGATTGCTTGTCGCCGTTGTACTCGACGTCGATGATGAACCGGCCGCCTGCGGGCGGATTCATGTAGAAATAGGGACCTTCCGAAACCGCCTCGATGAGCGAATTACCGCTCTGGTCGGTAAGCTTGACCTTGACGCCGCTGATGTCAGTCTTGTCCCCTTCGACTTCGAAAATCAGCTGGATTGGAAACTTGGGTGCAATCTTGAACAGCGCCTTGCGTTGCGCTTCGCCGATGCCGCCGGTCGCGTAAGTCGAACCACCTTGCTTGTGGATCTTGGGCGCTTCAATTTCGTCGGCCCCCTGCGCCACCATCGCGGCGAATAAAAACCACACGCCGGCCGCAATGCAAATCTTCGCTTTCATCTCTTATCATCCTTCTTTCACATGTGCGTCCGAGAATAGCATTTCTTCGGCGCGAGCCATTATCAGTAAAACCATCCCCAAGACATTCCCGCCGGTGGCGTGTACTGGTAGTCGGACCCCTGCTCCTCCTCGGCAGTCGCACCGCCCGGCGCATTCGAATAACCGTAGTAAGTCACATCCGTGGTGCTTGCCATCACGCGCGAATGAATCGCGTGGTAGATCAGCGCGTCCGGAGGTATGGCGTAAATCTCGGGTGGTATTTGATTGGTTTGGCTCCACGGACCGGTCACCTCTGCCGCGAAGAACCATACCGCGGACTGCACTGCGTACCAGTGGTTGATATCGACCTGGATGATCGGAACGGACGAGTTGGCCACGTAGTTCAATTCGGTCCCGCGTATGCGTTCCAGCGCGGGGTCACCGGCCATGTCCAGGTGCAGCGTGGTCGCGGAGTCGGCAGCGACGACGACCATATCGGTCGCCGTGTGTCCAACCCCGATGGATGCTTTCACAGCACGCTTTGGACTGTTGTCGGGAATGGAAGAAAAGGCGGCAGGCAGACTCTCGGCCGGCGCATGGAACCACGGTCCGTTGACCTCGGCTGCGCGGAACCAGAAACGGTCGACCCGCACATAAACCTCCCCCGTGGCGGCATCACGGAGCAGGTGTGCCGATGTATTGACTGCGTACTCGAGGCTGGTGCCGGTAATGCTGGTATAGCGCGGCGAGCCGTTCACCACAATCAAGGCAGTAGGTTGCGTGGCCACGATAATGTCCGGCAAATGCCCGGCGGAAAGATCGGGGCTGCGACCGTCCGCGCCGGTTTTTCCGGGAAGCAGGTTGGCACGGCCGCTCGCGCGAACACTCTGTTCCAGTCCCTTCGTATCGGGCGCATCAGGTGCGATTTCCCACGGTCCGTCCAGCGAGGTCGCACGTACCCATCCATTGTAGACACGCAGGTAGTGGTGTCCGCGAGGATCCTTCAGCAGCAAAACCCGGGTGTTCAGCACGCCCATCAACTTCGTGCCCTTGAGCGCAACATAGCGCGGTTCGCCGTCGATAAATGCCAGCACCGCCGGGCGCTCTGACACGAGAATGCGGATTGCAGGCGCCGTCGCCGCCGCGCCTGCTCGTTCGCGGGACTGTGCAATTTGGCGCCCCGATTCCACTGCGGCAAGCGGGATTGTCCTGACCTTCGGCGGTACGGCAAACTGCAGGAATTCCTGCCAAGCCTGCGGATTGCCCACAGCAGTCGGGAAACTCACGCGCAGCACTTCGGTATTCACCAGCCTCGCCATGCCAGCCGCGGAGTCTACTTCGGCAACCGCTTTCATCGTGACCGAGCCTGCAGTCGCTCGCGCCTGGCCAGAAGCGCGAGCCGTCACCACGGAGTGTGCGGTGAGTATGCCGTCATTCAAAGTTTCCACAACCGGTTCGTAGACTTTGAAGGCCGTGTCCTCGTAATTCAGCAGCAACGGCCATGCGGCGGCGCCAGCCTCGGCGCCATTCGGCGCCGGTCCCGCAGAGGATGCATTCGCCTGGGGCGGTAACATCTCGTGCATCGGTCCCGTGTCGTCCGTTGCTTTATTCGTGCCTTGCGACACACAGGCAGCAAGCAGAAGCACGCCGGGGATTAATGAACGTAGGCTTGGCATTCGCAATTTTTCTTTTCGCATCAGGCAGGCGGCTGGCGTACGCGGGAGCGCAATGATACGCGCAACACCTGCCACTTGTGTCAGCGCAGCTGCTTTCTCCCTGTCACCTGTCGCAACGGAAGCGAATGGAGTTCTGCGATACCGTCAGCAAGGTTGTTCCCGGTACCGTAGTCACGTAGGAAACTTCCTTTGCAAATGACGGCATCACATGGGGTGACGCATCAGAAACCGAGAAAGCAGCCCAGCATGTTCCGACATCCTCTACCGTGACCAGTGCGTCCATATTGCCGACGTAGATCACTTGCCCGGGACCGACTGCGAAGCTTGCAATCCTGGAACGAGACGATGCGTCCTCTGTGCTCCATCTGTACGCGCTGAAATCAGCGAAATTTCCGCCCGCTCCCACGAGAGTATCCAAATGATAGGTGCCCGCCTTCAGCAGCACCGCGTCGTATCCACCGAACAAGCCCACTTTGAACCGCGGCCGCGTCTCGAACGCGTAAGCCTTATCGTCTGATTTTTGCCACACGGAGGGATGGCCTCCGATGATCACGAGCGCTTCGTCTTGCCCCCGCGTAGCCCAGCTATCGGCGGTGAGCCGCTTGTCATAGCCGGCCTTGTACCCGTAAGACTGAGTGGTCTGGCATCCGACCAGCGCGGTGCCGAACAACAAGGCAGCTGCCATCGCCCCATACGCCATGGGCGAACGGCATACGCGCTGCAGAAACGCCTTCAGGGAAAATTGCATCTTCATTTCCTTGCGTAAAGTGGTGGTAGATCGGGCGATGCTCTACTCCACATCGGGCTGGTTCTGCGGCATCGCCTTTTTGAACGGCTCCAGCGCGAGGCAATGTTCGTTGATGCGCCGGATGATTGGAAACCCATCCAGGTTGACCTTGAATCGATTGGCATTGGCGACCTGCGGCACCAGTACGATATCCGCCAGACCGGGCGTGTTGCCGTGACAAAAGCGCCCGGTCTGCCTTTCCGTTGCCAGTCTTTTTTCCAGCGCGGTAAATCCCATTGTGACCCAGTGGCTGTACCAAAGATTTTTTTGCTCATCGCTGACCCTTAGCGTATCGGTCAGATAAGTCAGCACACGAGTATTATTCAACGGGTGGATTTCGCATGCAGTAATTAGCGCGAGCGAACGCACGCGGCTCCGTTCGGAAGCCTCGGTCGGCAACAAAGGCG
>JBJMWI010000169.1:0-5395 GCA_045810225.1 Burkholderiales bacterium | reverse complement strand
GCAATCGGCCGCGCCGGCAGCCGTTGCGGCATTCGGATCATCGGGGTCGCAATATGTAAAAGGCTTGAACACCACTTCTTCCAGAATCGCTTCCGCTACGGCGAGCATCTGCCGGCGCACCTGCGGATCGCCACTCTTTTGCGCCGTCAGATTCAATACGCCCAGGATCCCGACGACTGCGAGGCTCATGATGACAATGAATATGAGCAGTTCAACCAGCGACAACCCACCCTGCAATCGCCAGCGTGCAATCAAACCGCTCGTTGCATGCATTTCAATGCACGTAGCCGGTTTCCGGCTCGATGACCAAACTCTGCGTACCGTCGCCTGAGATGGTTAGCGTCCTTTGTGGGCTGCCCGAGTTAAGCGCGTCGAACGGCCGCCCGAGCGCATCAAAGTAGAGCGTCGCAATTGCGGGAGCACTGGCGAGTGTGACGCCTGCGCGCGCTGTAACGGTGAAGGGAGTTATCCCTCGCGGACTGGTCAAGTCCGTGTCGCACGTGAAAGACCCTATCGCTTTGGCAAAACGGACCGTGATCGAATTGGCAGTGAGACTAACGCATACGACGCGACGTTTTGCGACTGCTTCCTTTTGCGCATAGCGCACCGACGATAGCGCCTCTTGGTAAAAACCGACTGTGTCGAACGTCTTGGTGTTGAGCCGTGGTATCGCGACCACGGCGACGATGCCGACAACAATGACTACTACTACGAGTTCGATAAGCGTGAAGCCCGCGCGGCTGCATCTTGATTCAATGCAGCTACACCTATTGGTAAGCGGCGGTCGTGCCATCGAAGGCCCACAAGAGAAGCGCGAGACATTTGTCTCGCGCTCTAGCAAAGCAGCCTGCTATACGCTCACGGCACGCAAATGACCGTAGCGCTGGCTATTTGGTTGGGCGTGACATTCGTGTTAGTCACGCCGCACGTTGCAAATCCGCCGTCCGCTGCCGAGCAAGCCCCGACCGTCGCAACGTTGAAACCGCTTGGGACGCCACCCGCAAGAAGATTTCCAAGATTGCCCGCGGTAAGTGAAGGGCAGCCCGCTATAGTGATCCCGGCTGCGTTGCTCGCTTTTTTTGCCGCATAGTTGATACTGCTGGCGGATGACACTGCGGCTGCAACTCCTTGGGCGGCAGCCAACCCGGCCTGAGTCGATAAATCGACGAACTTCGGAATCGCCACCGCTGCCAAAACGCCAAGTATGACAATCACTACTACGAGTTCGATCAACGTAAAACCGCTTTGCTTTTGCATTCCCATCTCCTGTGCAGATTATAAAAACTTACTTTTAAAACTGGCACTCATCGGCTGGCAGTTTCAAGAGCAATCTGGCGCCACCGGCAGCGCAATGATCGGAGATGCATTGGCAAGTGCCGAGGTATATGAAACTCTGCAGTTCGCCGCCGTCGTGGCGCCATTGATATCGATCGTAATGGTGGAACCCGCCGCCGCACCACCTGCGGAAAGGGCCACCTGATCATTCGTGGAGTCGAGTTGCAATGCCCGGATGATGCCGGTGAGATTTGCAGTTGGATAACCATTCACCTGGTCGACGACCGCACCTTCCATCGTCACAGTCGCGGCGGCTGTTGTATTAGTCGCGATGGCCTGGGCATGCGCGAGCATCGCGGCGGAGCGAACACCGCCGTAGATTGCCTGCATTTTTGCCGCTCGCGCCTGCGTTTGCAACGCGATATAGCGCGGTAGTGCGACCGCCGCAAGAATCGCGATAATGCTGATCGTGACGACCAGTTCGATCAGCGTAAAACCGCTAACCTTGTCTACGTACCGGCGTGTATGGCGTTGTTTCATCTGTATGTCTCCTGTTTAATAACTTTCAATTCGCATGTTACGTGCCGGGATTAGCGCAACCATCGATAGCTTTGCAGCTGCGCCAGCGTGACCCATGTCTGTTGGTTCGCGCTTTTGGTATCGCCTTTCTGGTCGGGTTTAATCGGCATGCATCGATACCGAACCGTAAAATCGTCGCCGCCGGAGGGCACAAAGTGGCGCCAATGGTTCAACGTGTACACCAGCTCATGAGCAGTCCGGTCGTAGAACCACTTTCCCTGGGTGACTGCCCCAGGAGCCGAATCGTACTCGCCCAAGTAATTCTCCGGTTGTGAAGACAGCCACGTTATCGGATTCTCGTCTGCGAGTGTCGCGATTTCTGACATCCGATTATTCATGATCAGATCCGCTACCTTGTATCTCAATCCACTGCGCATATTTGCAACGGTCATTTCCATCGCCGTCATCTCAGCGTATTCCTGGTAATAGAGCGTTCGTTCCAAAAGAACTATTACAAAAATCGCAATGAGCACGAGGCTGACGACCAGCTCCAACTGGCTGGTTCCCTGCTGACGCCAGCGGCGCAAAGACAGATGCATGAATCACCTTCTCATCGCCGCCTGGCCAAGATCCCATATCGGCAGGAAAACTCCCAAGGCAAGTACCAAAACCACCACGCCGAGGCAAATAATCAGGATTGGCTCGATCTGTGCACCCAATGTCTTTAATTCGTACTCCACTTCGCGCTGATAGATGTCTGCTATCTCCTGCATCATATCGTCGAGCGCACCGGACTCTTCTCCGACCATTACCATTTGCAGAACTACGGGAGTAAAGATCCCGGCGCTGGCCGCCGTACGCAGTACGCTATCACCGCGCTCTACTCCATCTCTCATGTCTTCTATCTGCTTCGCAATGTATGCGTTGTCAACCGTTTGCGCCACAAGGGTCAATGCTTGAATGACCGGCACACCACTACGGATTGAAAGGGAAAAACTGCGGGCGAAACGCGCCATCGTTGCCTTCAGCACGATTTTTCCCGCGACGGGAAGCCGCAGTTTTGCTCTGTCCCACCGGTAGCGGCCGTGCTCCGTGTTGACATAGGAACGGAATGCAAAAAGAGCGGCCGTCAAGATCACAGCCTGAATCCACCAGGTGGCCACCATGAGATCGGAGAAGCCGATTAGCAGACGGGTTAGCAACGGCAGCTGTGCATTGAAACCGGCATAAACTTTTGCAAAGGCAGGGATGACGAACAAATTGATGATGACGATTGCGACCGCCATTGCCACCAGAACGAAGATGGGATAGCGCAATGCGGTTTTCACCTGAGTGCGCATGAATTCCTGAAATTCGAGGTGGTTGTACAACCTCAAGAAAATTTCCTCGAGCATGCCGGTGGTTTCACCCACGAACACCATCGCGATGTAGAACGGTGAAAAGACCTCGGTTCGTTGCATCGATGCCGACAGCGGGCGTCCGCTGTCCAGGCTTTCCCGGATCTCCAGCAGCACCGCCTTGAAAGTGGGATTGGTCGCAGACTCCTGCAAACCGGCCAATGCGCGCATGATGGGTACGCCGGCCTTGAGCAATGCGTACATCTGGCGGCTGAACAACAATAATTCAGTAGGCTGAATGCGGCGCCTGGACAGCCAGTTCAATCCACCGACTGAACGGTTATCACTTGGTTTGCTAGTCGCCGCAATCTCAACAGGAGTAATTCCTGAACCGAACAACTGCGTTGCCACTGCGCGACTATCGAGGCCTTCAAGGACCCCTTGTACCAACTCACCTGCCCCGTTTCGTCCTCGATATGAGAAGTAGCTCATCAGTCATCCAGCTGCGCGCTGATGCGCATTGCTTCCTCCACCGTGGTTTTTCCCTGGACTACAAGTTCGACCGCATGGTCCTGCAAGGTATGGCCTTCCATTTGCTGGCGCGCCACATCCATAAAGATGACGGGGTCAGGTTGGTTCGCGGCGTCTACCACCGGCTTGGTCATTTCGAGCATCTCGTAAATACCGGTTCGACCAAGATAACCGGTGCCGTTGCAGTGAGTGCAGCCACGGCCTTGTCGATACTCACGATCATCCGCTTGGCCGTTGAGCACCTGTTGCAACCATAGGCGTTGTTGCGCGTTCGGGCGCTGGAACTCTCCGCAGCTATCGCAGACCAGGCGTAATAGCCGTTGCGCGACTACAACTTGAAGCGACATCGCTACCATATAGCGCGGCGCCCCCATGTCCAATAACCTGATTGGCGTACTTATCGCATCATTGGTATGCAAGGTCGAAAAAACCATGTGCCCGGTCATTGCAGCACGTAATCCCGTCTCTACCGTGTCCTGGTCGCGCATTTCACCGACGAGCAAGACATCCGGGTCTTGACGTAACGCGCTGCGCAGCACCCTGCTGAAGCTCAGGTCAATCTTCTCGTGAATCTGCACCTGATTGATGCCTGGCAATCTGTACTCCACCGGGTCTTCAACAGTAATGATTTTTCTTTCACTCGTATTTAACTCATCCAGAGCGGCGTAAAGCGTGGTCGTCTTGCCGCTTCCGGTGGGGCCGGTGACCAGCACCATTCCGCTCGGACGCTCAATGATTTCGCGAAGGCGCACCAGCATGTCGGCCGGCAAGCCTATGGATTCAAGCCGCAGAATCCCGCCACTTTGATTCAGCAAGCGCATTACGGCGGACTCCCCGTGCTGTATCGGCATGGTCGAAATACGCACGTCGATAGGAGAGTTCCGCACTTTTATATGGAAGCGCCCGTCTTGCGGCATGCGCCTTTCGGAAATGTCGAGTCCCGACATGAGCTTCAGCCGCAATATCAACGCTGCGGCAATTTTCGAATCCGCTTCGGCCTGGACATGCAGCACACCGTCGATCCGGAAGCGAATGAGAACCTTGTTTTCCTGAGGTTCGATATGCACATCGGACGCGCGCACTTGTACTGCGTCCTCGAATACCGATTGCAGCAGCTTTACGACCGGCGCATCCTCGGCTCCGGGGGAAAGCCCCAATTCCCCCAAATCAACCGATTCACCCAGCTCTGCTCCGAGTTCAAGCGCAAGCCCGCTGATTTCTTCTGTTCGCCGATAAATCCGGTCGATGGTTTGCATGAGCAACGATTCGCCCACCACGGCCAATTCGATATCTCGTTTCAGAACGCGGTTGATCTGGTCATAACCGAAGAGGTCGGTTGGATCAGCCATACCGACTCGATAGGACGACGCTGTCTCCTCCAATACGATCGCCCGAAAACGGCGCGCCAAAGTTTCGGGCAGGCGTGTTGAAACTTCAGGGTGAATATTGAAATGCTTGAGATCGATATAGGGAATTTGCAGTTGGCGGGCGAGCGCGCCTCCGATCTGCTCTTCTGATACATGTCCGCCATCGATCAAAATACGACCGAGTTTGCGCCCACTGCGTTTTTGCAGACCGAGCGCAAGTTGCAGTTTGTCCTGCGTCAATAGTTGCTGCTGGACCAGAATCTCGCCCAGCCGAATTTTCTCCGGACGTCCCATTAGAGTGTCAGCGTAGCGCTATTCTTTCCGCATAACTTTAGATTAACGTTGCATACTATTGAATTTCAAGAT
>JBJMWI010000168.1:0-54312 GCA_045810225.1 Burkholderiales bacterium | reverse complement strand
CGCAAAGCGGGGCTCAGCAAAGGCAGCTTTTATCACTTCTTCGATAGCAAAGAAGCTCTCGGGCTCGCTGCACTGGAACACTACTACACAGATCGAGTGGGCCGGCTGGCTTGCGGTCCCTATGCGACCGAAACGGATCCGCTGCGTCGAGCCCAAGGCTTCTTGAAACATGCTTCTCGCGTTGCCGCAGACTTGTGGACGACGGGTTGCCTGCTAGCCAGTCTTGCAGCGGACGCCGTGGCATCAAATCGAGCTGTTTCGAACATGCTCAAGAAGCGAACCAGTGATCTGCGGTCGCTGATTGTCGACTTGCTCGGCCCCTTCGCCACGCCAGAAAGCAGCGCGTCCGATTTGGCCGATCAGTTCCTCATTTGTATCGAAGGGTCTATCGTGCTGGCACGCATCTATGACGATCCAAGCTATTTGCAGCAGGGACTCGAACAATTCCAAAACTGCCTAAAAAAGAACAAGGTTCGCGGAGCGTAGGCACGGGCGTGGATTACTAATTGTTCGCCCGTCTTTCGCAAGCGTCAGAGGTCCGCTAGTGCCGATTGCCAACAAGACGGCTTGCGACCCAAAGCCGTATTAACGCGCAGCAGATGGTAAGGTTCGCGTGGCCGGAGGGCAGGGCATCCGGCGCAGGGCCTCCTCTTTTCGGTTCCGTGCTCTTTGCGCAACTCGTGTGAAATAAACGAAACAAATAATGTAATTTCGTGAAATTGTCCTGACGCGTCTGCTCAATAAACTCTGGCTGATCCCCAAATGATTGGGAACACACCAGGAGCAACGCATGACACCCGAACATATTCATACGGTCCAATCCAGCTGGAACAAAGTTCTGCCAGCGGGAAATGGAAAAGCGCGATTGTTATTCGAACGCCTGCTGCAGACGGAAACCTCGCTTTGCGGTCTGTTTCAGCTTGACGGTGCAACGTGGTCCGCCAATCTCGTGCAAATGATCGATGTCCTGGTCACTGGACTCTCGCTTGGGGATCGCAGCGCGGTACTGACGCGCCGAATAGGGGGCCGCAATACCGCTTGTCCTGCGATAGAGCATCACTATGATCTGATCGGCACCGCGCTGCTGCGAACGCTGGCCAAACGCCTGCGCGCTGAATTTACACCGAGGGTAGAAGCAGCCTGGGCGATCGTTTACGAGGAACTCGTCGAGTCGATGCGGAAAGCCGCGTCGGCAAAGAGAGCCGGGCGCCTTTCCGGCGTAATGTCTGATGCCCGCCGGGCCCGCGCCAGTGACTCGTTCGGAGAGTACGACGATATGTTGTTTGCGAAGTAGCGTTGCCATGAATTCACGCATTATTGCGATACGACCAGCGCACCATTCATGTCCTCGTGTCCGCCGCCGCAGAAGTTATCGCACAAAAAAATATAGCGGCCCGGCGCCAGTGGCCGGATTGGAATCGTGGTCACACGCCCGGGTAGCAAGTCGGTGCGGATACCGAGATCAGGTATCTTGAACCCGTGCACGAAATCCAGCGAGGTAATTTCGAGCACGGCAGCCTGGCCGGATCGAAGCACGATTTCGTCCGGTGTGAAGTTGAAGCGCTGAGCCGTGATTTTGATGACCGGATTCGAGCTGGACGCGATGGATGAACGTGTGGCGGACATTACACCGGCCATGGTACCCATGACCGCCAGCGCACTGGCGCCTTTCAAAATGTTACGTCGGTTCATCGTCAAACTTTCCCAACCGGAAATTCGGAAATCTTGTAACGGCCGTCGGACACTTCTGCTTCAATTTCCCTGAACCCGAGGCCTTTGTTCGGTTGCGCCGGATCCCATGGCAGCGGCGTGCGCTTGGGCTGAGACATCGGAGCGGGTAGCGGAAACATCAGCGATTTCGCCGAGTGATGGAAGATGTGTCCGGTCTGCTGGTGATGTTCCTGATGGATGTGCCCATAGAACACGGTCACGTTTGGATGAACCATCAGAATCTCTATCGCTTTGGCTCCGTCCCGCGTGGCCCAGTCCCACGCAGGCGCCAGGTCGAACAGCGGGCGATGCGTGAAAACGACCAGCGGAACGGTTTTTTTGATGAGCGCCAGATCAGCCTTAAGCCACTGCAATTGTGCTTCGCCGATATTCGCGCCGGGATCCGAGACGTTGTCCAGCACAACAAAATGGACGCCTTTGTGATCGAAGGAATAATGCGTTTCACCGAACAGCTCCTTGTATGCCATGCCCGAGTCAAGCGATGCATCGTGTTCACCCGGCATGAAGCGCACGTTCTTGACCTTCAATTCTTTGACGATGTCCCGGAACGCAATCAATCTGCGCCGGCGCTCCGCTGAATCGTCGGTGGTATGGGTCAGATCGCCCGTGAAAACGATGAAGTCCGGTTGGGTAGCCAAGGCATTCACACTTGCGACCGCAGTCCTTAGCGTCGTATCGGCTTGGGGATTGGCCGGTCCGCTATAGCCCCAGTGGCTATCGGACAACTGCACGAAAAAGAATTCGTCGTAGCCTGCAGCAGCCAGCGCGCGGCCTTGCAAGGCGGACGCGAATACCACTCCTCCGCCCACAGCGGCGAGTTTCAGAAAGTCTCTACGGTCGAGCATCAAAGCATCTCCTGAGGCAAATCACAGCAACCCGGTGTGCGCTTCCGCACGGCTTCGGGATGTTGCTTCAGGAATGCAATATCGAAAGATGGTTCACGATATTCCCGCCAATGACAGAAAAATACGGGAATAAATCTGTATGACGGACGGTATTACATCGATGGTCTCCACAGAACTGCTGAAACCGTCGGCAACGGCGCCGCTGAAAAGGAACATGCTGGAGGAATACAATGACCGATTTCGGACTGTTGGCGGCCAGGCAATGGGATTGAGCGACAAAACGCAGCAGTTCGAGGCACTGGTGGTGCCCCATCTCGATGCCGCATACAACCTCGCGCGCTGGCTACTAAGAGATGAACACAGCGCAGCCGACGCGGTTCAGGATGCCTGCCTGCGCGCGCTACGGTTCTTCGACCAACTGCAGGGTGAACATGCGCGGCCCTGGCTGCTGGCCATCGTGCGCAATTGCTGTTATTCGTTGCTGGGCAAGCGCCAGCAATCTGGCGAGCATTTGGAATTCGATGAAGAGCGTGATAGCGAATTTGCCGCATCTTCGCTCGGCGACAGCAATAACCCCGAAATTCGCTTATCGCGAAAGATGGATAGCGCGCGGCTGGACCAGGCCATAGCGGGCTTGCCGTCGGTGTATCGGGAAGTCATTGTGCTGAGGGAAATGCAAGAGCTTGCCTATGAAGAGGTTGCGCAGATCGCCAACATCCCCGTAGGCACCGTGATGTCGCGGCTGTCGCGGGCCAGGGCGCTGCTGCGCGCGCGCCTGGTGGATGAAAAGGATCGGTCATGAACGAACCCGATGATTTGAGCCTGTTGATCAAGGAAAAGGCCACCCGTTACACGGCCCCGCCGGCGCTGCGCGCTCGTGTGGAAGCGATGGTCTCGCAAATGGATATCGGAGCGCAGAGTCATCATCGCGCCTCAGCTGCGCGCCCGATTCAGGTGTGGCGCCGCTGGGCCAATATGGCGGGCGCATTCGGTATCGGCATGGTCGCGAGCATGGTGGTGCTGCTGTTCCTGCGCGGTAACGTTGATGAAGAGCGCATGGCACAGGCGGTGGTAGACAGCCATGTCCGCTCGTTGATGGGAGACCATCTGGTCGATGTGCCATCCTCGGAAAAGCACACGGTGAAGCCCTGGTTTAGCGGAAAACTCAACTATGCTCCGGCCGTCAAAGACCTGACTCCCGCAGGTGCATCACTCGTTGGCGGCCGCCTGGACTATATTGGCCAGCGGCCCGTCGCGGCGCTGGTATACCGTGTGAACCAGCACACGATCAACGTATTCATGTGGCCGACCGGGGCAGCGGATCGGGGCCTCGCGTATTCTGTCCATCAGGGTTTCAACGTCGCGCAGTGGGTGGCCGATGGCATGCAGTGCTGGATGATTTCAGATTTGAATGTCGAGCAACTGGGTGTGGTGGCACGCCTGTTCGCAGTTGGGGACCAGCAACATCATTAGGCTGGCCCGCGAGTATTCCATGCCGACCTGCCAATGAAGAGCAGACTGTGATCTGGGATGAGAATAATCCTGTTCGGTAGCAGCGGCATGGTGGGGCAGGCCGTTTTGCGCGAGTGCCTGATGGATCCGCGGATCGACAAAGTGCTATCGATGGTCCGCGGCACGAGTGGACTTCATCATGCCAAGCTGGATGAACGTGTACATTCGGATTTCCTGGATTTTTCCTCGCTTCAGCAAACCTGGCGCGGTTATGACGCCTGCTTCTATTGCCTCGGGGTTTCTTCTGCAGGCATGAATGAACGCGATTACCGGCGGGTCACTTTCGACTTCACGCTCGCCGCGGCGCGGCTGCTTGCGCAATTGAATCCGGCAATGACTTTTGTTTATGTTTCCGGCGCGGGCACCGATAGCACTGAACGCGGACGTAGCATGTGGGCCCGGGTCAAAGGCGCCACTGAAAACGCGCTGCTGGCGTTACCGTTCAAAGCCGTTATGTTTAGGCCTGGCGTGATTATTCCACTGCATGGCATCCGATCGAAGACGCGCAGCTATCGTATGTTCTATGCGGCTACGCGCCCGCTGTGGGGCCTGTTGCGGGCGGTTTGGCCGAACGCGGTCAGCACTTCAGAGCAGGTTGGGCGCGCGATGATTGCCGCTGCACGCGACGGCACCTCGCAGCCGATCATGGAAGCTCGAGACATCAATCGGGTTGGCAAATCCGTTTAGCCGGGCGCCGATCGCCGTGTCGCAATGAAGTTCGCAATTCAAACTGGAACGTGGATCAAAAGGAGAACAGCGATGTCTAATGTCACGCGCTTGGCTGCTTCGGTGATTGTCCTGGCGTCATTCAATGTTTTCTCTGCCGAGCGCGATGCGCTAAGCGCCGGATGGAACGGCGAGAAGCGCTGCGAAAATCTTCATGAAGATGACCAGATCCGGGTTCTGCGCTGTACATTTCCTCCCACAATTGGACACGAACGCCATGCGCACCCCGCATCGTTTCTTTACGTGCTGAACGGCGGCAATGGAAAAGTTACCGATGCAAGCGGCACGCGGGACTTCGAAGTCACGACGGATCAGTATCGGGCCAACAAACCGGTGGAGTGGCATGAAGCAGTCAACACCGGCGAGACGACGATGCGCTATCTGATCATTGAAAAAAAGTATCCAACGCAGCAATAGCAAGAATGGGCGAGTTGCCCCGTTATTCCACGCCAGCCATGAGAGTTGTCGCAGTCTGGGTTTTGATCCTGTTGTTCGCCATTGTCAATGGCGCATTGCGCGAGGCTGTACTGATACCGAAGCTGGGCAAGCCGGTTGCCCTGGTGCTCAGCGGTCTGTTGCTCTCTTGCATTATCCTCATGCTTGCAGTCTGGCTAGCGCATTGGATGAGGCTGGACACGCGATCGCGATGCCTGTACGTGGGTCTGCTCTGGGTCTCTCTTACCCTCGCTTTCGAATTCGGCTTCGGAACCATCCGAGGCCAGTCACTGGCAGAGCTGCTGGAACCGTATACCTTTAAGGGCGGCAATATCTGGCCTGTAGTACTGGTCGTTACGTTGTTTGCTCCGCTGGTTGGCGCCCGCCTGCGTAATGGCGGTATGACGCTCAACTAATCGCAGCGAAATCCTGTGCGGCTTTCCTTTGCGCTAGTGTTCGCTGCCCTGGGACTGATGCTAGTCCTGGCTGTGATCTATTGGCTGGTGACGCAACCACTGGTGGGTGTGCGTCGTACGGCGCCGCCAGCGGCTGACATGGCGAAACTCGAAGCCCATGTGCGCGCGCTGTCGGAGCGCTTCCATCCCCGCAGCTTCGATCGCCCTGACCACCTTCAGCAGGCCGCGTCCTACATTGAGTCGGAATTCCGGAAAGCGCATGGCCGGGTGGTAGACCAGTTCTTCGAGGTTCATGGCGTGCAGTACCGCAACGTCATTGCGCGCTACGGCCCGGAGCAGGGTGCGCTACTCGTGATCGGTGCGCACTATGACGCGGTGGCCGATACACCCGGGGCCGATGACAATGCAAGTGGTGTCGCGGGATTGCTTGAGCTCGCAAGGCTGCTCGGTGAAAACGCGCCCTCAATCAGTGTTGAGCTGGTCGCTTATTGCCTCGAAGAGCCACCTTATTTCCGTACCGAATCGATGGGCAGTGCGCGGCACGCGCGTGAACTGCGCAAGTCAGGCCGTGAAGTCAGGCTCATGCTTGGTCTTGAAATGATCGGGTACTTCAGCACTGCGCCAGACTCCCAGACTTATCCGCTCCGGCAACTTTCCGCGATCTATCCGAACCGCGGCGATTTCATTGCTGTAGTGGGGCGGGTGGAGGACTGGGCCGCGACGCGCCGCGTCAAGAGCGTGATGCGCGGCGCCACCGATCTTCCGGTGCAATCGATCAATGGGCCACCCGCGATTCCGGGAATTGATTTTTCCGATCACAGTAATTATTGGGACGAAGGTTTTTCTGCCTTGATGATTACCGACACGGCGTTCTACCGGAACCCGTACTATCATGCGGCGGGCGATACGGCGGACCGGCTGGATTACGTTAGCATGGCCAAGGTCGTGCAGGGCATCTATGCGGTTGCACAGAGTGAGTAATTGAGCAAATGCTCCACATTCAAAGGAATAGTTACGAATGCTTCCACAAATGATACTGGTCGCTGGGCCTTATCGCTCCGGAACGAACGACGATCCCGCACTGATTGCAGCCAACGTAGCCGCCATGACTGACGCGTCGCTGCAACTGTTTCGCTCCGGCCATCTGCCGGTCATGGGCGAGTGGTTTGCACTTCCGCTCATCGAGCATGCCGGTTCCAGGCGCATAGGGGATGCGGTGTTCAACGAAATCTTCCATCCTGTTTCGCGCCGCCTGATTGCCAAGTGCGACGGATGCCTGCGCATTGGCGGCGCGTCCGCCGGCGCAGACGAGATGGTTACGCTCGCCAGGCAACACGGCAAAGCGGTGTATTACTCAGCTGCTGAGATACCCACCGCCTTATCGTGAAGGAGGTCCAGAAGCGATCTCCCTGATGGATCACATCAGGTTCGCTTCTGGCTCCTGCTTTTAGGGAAAACTACTTCTTCTTCGATTTTGCTTTGTCCGTCTTCACCTCCACGGATTTGGCCGCCATCGTGTATTCCACGGTCACCTTGGAGCCAACTTTTAAATCGCCGTTAACTTTTGTGTCGGGCGTGCGGGCAATCTCCCACTTTTCCTTGCCCTTCTGCACGACGATCTTGCTGTCCGAAACTTCCAGCACGGGTCCGGTTACCTGATAGGCCCAGGCGGAACTTGTGAGCATTAGCACGGCCACGGTCAAAACACTACGTAGGAATTTCACTGGGATTCTCCTCGGGGGATTGGGACGACATTAAAGGCGCATATTGCGCTGTCTAGAGTAGCGCCGTGCACCAGCTTTTGCCAAGTGTGCCCCTCGTGAACAGTTCTGTATCCCGGCTGTCTACCCGTATCTGCGCGCGTCCCGGAAGGGCCGGACGCCAGAATTCCTACGGTGAAAATGACATGAGCGGCATTGGAAAGGACGTGCAAAGGACCCTCGCCGATTGGGCTGCGAGGAACCCCAAGGTAAGACGGGTGTGGGTGTTCGGCAGCCGCGCGCGCGGGACGTATCGGCCGGACGACGACATCGACATTGCGGTGGAGCTGGAACCTGTCGCGGACAGCGAAGAAACGCTGCTTGTCTGGCTTGCAAATTCCGAAAAATGGCGCACCCAGCTTCAGGACAAGATCAGCTTGTCCGTGGATCTGGAATGGTTCGATCCGAACGGAGGGACTGGGACCATTCGCGCCGCCTTGGACCAGGCCAAGACATTGGTTTATGAAGCTGCCATCTGACGGGTGTTTCGGCAACTGGCTCGGTTGCTGATATTGTGACCCTCGCACGTTGGATCATGTCACTCGCTGCAAAGACCACGCTTTTGCAGGTGAAGCGAGGCGCATCTTGGCCATTCGAATAGTGCGTCTTGGAACGCAGCGTGCGGCCAACGAGGGATTGCGTATCGGCACTGTCCGGCGCCCGCCGCGCGGCGTTCCGAAATCCGAATTCTCCTCCGGAAACTGGTATGACGTCTGGTTTCCGAATCTTGCGCCGTCAGCAGAGGCGGTAAAGGTTGCGCTCACTGCCGCTTCGACGCGCGAGTGGAATTCGTTCGTGAAGCGCTATCGCGCGGAGATGTCGCAACCGGAACACAGCCGGGTGCTGGATCTGCTGGCGGCCTTGTCGCAGAGGACAAATTTCTCGGTGGGTTGCTACTGCGAAGACGAATCGCGCTGCCATCGGTCTATTCTGCGCAAGCTGTTGCTAGAACGCGGCGCCGAAGTCGTGTAACCAACCGGAACGCTGACTACCGACCGTAAACTTCCGGTCCCCACCGGGCGGTGCAGCGTTATTCCGCCAACAGTTCCTCGATGCGATGGACGACTTCCTTGCTTTCCGGTTGCGTGCGCGCGGAAAAACTGAATGCTCGCTTGCCATCGCGGGCAATAACATATTTGTGGAAATTCCACTCGGGCGCTTCTCCGGTCATTTTCTCCAGTTGCGCGAATACCGGATTCGCTTTTCCGGGCACCACGCTGGTCTTTTCCACCATCGGAAATTTGACGCCGTAAGTCAGCTCGCAGAATTCCTTGATCTCCTTGCTGCTGCCCGGTTCCTGTGAGCCAAAATCATTGGCCGGAAAGCCAACCACGACCAATCCCCGGTCCCGGTATTTTTGATAGAGCGATTCGAGACCTTTGTATTGCGGTGTATTGCCGCAGTAGCTCGCCGTATTCACCGCCAGAACAACCTTGCCGGAAAACGAGCACAGGTCGATCGGTTTTCCGTCCAGGTTTTTGAACTGATGATTAAGAAGTTCGGGGCAGGCAGCCATGGAAACCTCGCTGATCAAAGTCAGGGAAAACAGATGGACCACAACAACCAACATGCGTTTCATTTCAATTCCCCTGTATTCGGTATTTGCAGATAATACGCGTCTTCGATGCCTCACCGGATTTGCGAGTCACGGTATTTTTATGGGTCCTCTCTCCGACATCAAGGTTCTTGAACTCGGCACGCTGATCGCGGGGCCGTTCTGCTCGCGCATGCTAGCCGAATTTGGTGCGCAGGTTATCAAGATCGAGTCGCCGAATGGCGGGGATCCGCTTCGCCAGTGGCGCAAGCTGCACAACGGAACCTCGCTGTGGTGGTATCTGCAGGCGCGCAACAAAAAATCCGTGACGGTCAACATGCGTGAGGCCGAAGGCCAGCAAATTGTGCGCGAACTGGCAACCGCAGCGGACATCGTCATCGAAAATTTCCGCCCTGGCACGCTGGAAAAATGGGGTCTGGGCTGGGAAGAATTGTCGAAACTCAACCCGGGCCTGGTGCTGGTACGGCTATCGGGCTATGGGCAAACCGGACCTTATCGCGAGCGCGTGGGATTCGGGGCCATCGGCGAAGCGATGGGGGGACTGCGTTATGTAACCGGCTTTCCCGACCGGCCTCCGGTACGCGTGGGCATCAGCCTCGGCGACGCAATTGCTGCGCTGTACGGCGTCGTCGGCGCGCTCATGGCACTGCGCCATCGCGAGGTCAGCGGCGGCAAGGGACAGATCGTTGATGTGGCTCTCTACGAATCCGTGTTCAGCCTCATGGAAAGTTTGCTTCCCGAGTTCGACATGACGGGTTTCGTGCGCGAGCGCAGCGGCGCCTCTCTGCCAGGCATCGTCCCTTCGAATACTTATACAACGCGCGACGGCAAATATGTGGTGATCGGCGCCAACGGCGATTCCATCTTCAAGCGCATGATGATCGCGATCGAACGCGCTGATCTGGCCGAAGATCCCGCGCTTGCACGCAACGACGGCAGGGTCGTGCGCACCGAAGAACTCGACAAGGTGATCGCTGACTGGTGCGCGGCGCACGATCTGAATCGAGTGCTGGAAGTGCTGGAGCGGGCGCAGGTCCCATCTGGAAAAATATACGATATCGCGGATATCGTCAGGGACCCGCAATATCTCGCGCGCAGCATGATAGAGCAGCTGCGGCTCCCGGATGGAACGCAGATGAAAGTGCCGGGCGTGGTACCGAAATTAAACGATACACCCGGCGGCACGCGATGGCCGGGCCCCGAACTTGGCGAGCATACGCGTGAAGCTTTGGCCGGGCTGGGTTACGACAATGAGCGCATTGCTGCGTTGAAGGCACGCGGCGTAATTTGATCCAGCGCGACATCATTGAGACAACGCCGCAATTATTTTCTTGCAATGGCGCGCGTGTAGTTTCTACAAAGCCAGTGAAAAACTGGCAGCGATGCGCACGGCGTAGAGCGGCCGGACGCACCAACCTGACCTAGCCCGCAACTTTCCTGGGCCCGTGTTTTGCATGGGAGGTCCCCACTGCGGCATACATGGACCGCGCAATCAAGCGCGGAAGTACGCGCAGCCTTTCATTCATTTGAAAAAGCCAAGGAGATTCTTCATGAGCAAATTATTAGGTGCTCTGCTGGTAGGCATTACGACAGTGGCGTTCACCGGCACCACGATAGCAGCCGAAAAATCGCAAGCTCCATCCAATGACCAGATCGCACAAGCCGCCGGTGGCGGTGGTGGTGGTGCGGGTGGCGCCGGCGGTGGGGCGGGCGGTGGCGCAGGTACGGGCGGTGGCACCACGGCCGGTGGCGGAACCAGTGGGGCGGGAACCGGAACAGGCACGGGAGCAGGTGGTACGGGCACGGGAGCGGGAGGTGCCACAGCAGGTGGTACTACTGGTGCAGGTACCGGCACGTCAACGGGCGGTGACATGTCGGCAGGTGGCACAAGCAGCGGCGGCACTAGCAGCGGCGGCGGAACATCAGCTGGAGCGGGTGGCGGCACCAGCAGCGGTGGAACCTCAGCCGGTGCAGGTGGTGGCACGAGCAGTGGGGGAACCTCAAGCGGTGGAACTTCAGCCGGCACGGGTGGCGACACGAGCAGTGGCGGAACGTCAGCCGGTGCGGGTGGTGGCACGAGTAGCGGCGAAACATCAAGCGGCGGAACCTCAGCCGGTGCAGGTGGCGGCACGAGCAGCGGCGGAACGTCAGCCGGTGCGGGTGGTGGCACGAGTAGCGGCGGAACCTCAGCCGGCGCGGGTGGCGGCACCAGCGGCGGCGACATGAGCAGCGATTCCGGCTCATCAAGTTCGGCAGGAGCGTCCAGCAACAGGCAATACTCTTCCGACCTGCGCAAGTGCGACTCCATGTCGGGCAGTGAGAAGTCACGCTGCATCAGCGCGGCCAAGAAGAAGCACGGCCAGATGTAAAGAGCGGTACTAGATACTGCGGGCCGGCCGCAAATTAATTTGCGGCCGGTTTTCTTTTCGTTGTGTGTCTGCCCCCGCGACGGCGGGCGCAGAGCACGACTCCAGCAACCGGCCCCAAACTTAAGCTACGATGGCGCTCGATCGCGACATCGATACCGCGACATGGGGCAGGGAGCGCATGCTGGTAAAAGACATTCTGAAGACCAAGGGCGGGCAAATTTTCAGCATCGGGCCGGATACATTGCTGCCGCAGGCGGTGAGTCTCATGGTTGAGCGTGACATTGGTTCGCTGGTTGTCATGGAGCACGGCCAGATGACCGGACTACTGACTTTTCGCGAAGTTCTGGCAGCGGTGCATCGCTATCGCGGGGACATCCATGAAGTCCGGGTCAACCAGGTCATGCTGGCAAACCCGCTATGCGGCGATCCGGAAGACAACCTGGAACACATACGCGACAAGATGACGGACGGCCATCTGCGTTATTTGCCGATCAAGGAAAATAACGCGCTGATCGGCGTGCTGTCGTTTCAGGATGTCGCCAAAGCATCCTTGCGCGCCGCGAGCTTCGAGAACAGGCTGCTCAAGCAATACATCAAGAACTGGCCCGGGCTGGAAACCTCCTGACTCACGTCGGTCGATCGCGATTCCAGTGCGCAAACGGCAGCACGCTTTATGCAATTCCTGTGTGGCCGGCGACCCACCGGTTCGCGCCAAATTTATCTGATCTGAATAGACAGCGGGATATAATCCGGTGCGGTCGGTTGGTCCGGCCATAAGGAGAGCTCGCGCATGCTGAATTGGATCAAGGGTTCTGACTCGGAACATCCGCTGGCCGATGATAAATCGGCACGCGAGTTCATCGCGGAACTGCCGCCACTGGACCCGTACAAATCGCTCCAGGAATTATGCTACTGGCTGGAGATGCTGGACAGCGAGGACCAAATCAAATTGCCGCGCCTGCTGGAGATCGTCGATCTGGTTGATCAGGCCGCCAACAGTCACCAGCGCAAGCTCTCGCAAGAATACTTAAGCAGCAGCGCACGGCTGCAGAAATTCCAGGAAATCCGCATCTGGAGCGCCGTGTCCGCGTTGTGGAAAGCACTCGCTAATGCGTACGACTTGTGCGTGGCGCGCTATCAAGCAAAAGCTGGCGGATCAGGTTCGCTCAAGCCGCAGATGCCCATGGTGGTGGGGCGCGCGCTGCGAGCACTGACGTCGCAACTGAAGTGGCAACTGCTGCGTTACCTGCCCGTGGAGCCCAGGATCTGGTTGCAGATGGGAAAGCTCTTCGCTTTCGCGGAAGAATCTGGATTTGCCAACACACCGGTGGCTATCTATCCGGGCCCATCTGGCGAATCCACCGTGCAACGCGAGTTCCTCAAAGGCTTGATGCTGAATATCTCGTCCACCGACAGCCTCCTGCCCGTCAAGCTCGCGATAGCGGAACGAATGGTCGGGCAGTTCTCCGAATTCTTTGTGATAAACCGGCAGCCCGCGAAGGGGTGTCATTATTACTTCGACCTTGGCGCCGGCAAGTTGCCCGCGCGCGTGCTGTCGCGGCTGCAGGCAACGCCGGGCCTGCGTTTCTTCGGTCCTGGAACCGCCGCGCAGCATCTGGAAAAACTCATCGCAACCATTCAAATGGATGGTGCAGTCCCCTCGCACATCAAGCTCGAAGGGTCGTTCGATACAGAAGCCGTACTGGAGACCTTGCGCCACCTGGCCCGCTACTGGGCAGCTTCTCCTCCTGCGCGCAGCGAAGAGAGGCGCAAAGCTGTTTCACGCATCAGTGTAGTTCACGATTTCGACGAGATTCTGTCGACCATCTCGGGCGGACATAAGGACCTGACGTTCGACAGTTCGGTCGAGCTTTGGACGGTCGAAAACGAGAGTACCAACGGTTATGGGGCCATCGTGCCCCGCGCCAGCAGTGATTGGCTACGCGTTGGTACGCTGTTGGGCGTGAGGCTCGAGGACCGGGCATCGTGGGGTGTCGGCATTGTGCGCAGGTTCTCCGCGTTCGACGAGAAACAACGCTACGTCGGCATCCAGGTTCTAACGCAGGGTGCAACCGTCGTGAAGCTCGCGGCCGTCAATAGCGATCCATCCCAAGCGGAAAATGCGCTGTTACTGCCGTCGATCAACAATGAAACCAGCGGTGCATCGGAAATCAACTTGCTGCTACGGCCCGGTGCTTTCTCGATGCAGAAGAGCATGGAAATGCGCGTTCACGAGCGCACCTACCTGCTCGTGCCGCGCAAGCTCATGGAAGCTGGTTATGACTTTGACCTGGCGCGTTTTCGAGTCCTGCAGCAGGCAAAATGACGCGATGAGCGAGCCGACCCGGAAAAAAAGATTGGCGTGATGTTCGTTTTCCATACTTTCGGCTGATTTCAATGTCAATGCAGGATAGCGTCAAGGTGCTGGAGGAGTTTGGCTCCAGACTCCGCGTCGCGCAGCGGCGGCGTCCGGAACTGAAGCTCGGCGCCAGGATAGAGCTGGTCGACCATGCGGACCGCGGCGCGGCGGAGCTGATGCAGGCATTGGAGGTCTGGTATTTGAAAGACGCCAATACCGATGCCGGCGAGCGAGCCTACGTGTGGAACGCTATTTCGCAATATTGCACGCGGCTCGAACGGGCATACCTGTATTTGGCGCGGCAGTTTCAGACCTACAGCGATGGCTGGGCCGAAGTCCGTGACTGGATCCCGATCGTCGTGGCACGCGCCATCCGCGCAAGCTCATTGCGCCTGAAGTGGCAGCTTATGCGCTACCTGCCGATTGAAAAAGACATCTGGCAGAGCCTTGCGAGATTGTGGTCCTTTGTGGAAGACAAAGGCATGGAGCAGGCGCGTGTTGAGGTTTACGAGGACAAATCGACTCTGGCGCGCGAGTTTCTCAGGCCGATGATGCTGGCTGTTTCCGCTGCCGACAGCCTGCCGGCAGTTGAAGTGGATATTGCCTTTCGCGTCATCGAGCACTTCGCTGATCGCTTTGAACTGCAGCGGCATCCATCCAAGGCTTGCAATTTTTTCGTCGACATCGATCGATGGACGCCGCCTGAGCGCTATACCTCGGTCGCGGTAGTGCGCTCGGGCACGCGTTTTTTCGGTGCGGGCCGGGTCATGAAGCAGATTGACGAGCTGATCCCAAAAATAGCAGCCGGCGAAATCATGCCCAAGGACATGAACCTGGAAACGGTCGATGACATGGGGGCAGTGATCCATGTGTTCGAGCATCTGGGCCGCCACTGGTGGGAGCGGCGGCCGGAACGACTCACAGAACGTCGACGTTCACTGTCGCAGATTGGCGTCGTGTACGGGTTCGACGAAATTATGAGGCGCGTGTCTTCCGAGGATGTGGCGGACTCGCTGCGCCCGGCGGCCGAAACGTGGAGCGTGGAGAACGAAAGCGATGGCGGTTACGGTGCCGTGCTGCCGATGGGACAAGGCGAGTGGCTGCACGTTGGCAGGTTCATCGCCTTGAAACCCGTCGATACGCGCATCTGGGCGATCGGCATCGTGCGCCGGCTCGGAGCTCAGGAAGACGGTACTCGTCACATCGGCATCCAATTGCTCGCACGCGGCGCGCGCCCGGTCGAGCTGCGACGCAGGACCGATGCGCAGAAAAGCTGGCAAGCGTTGCTGTTACCGGCGTATTCCGGCGGCGATGCAAGTCTGGGAGAAATCAACCTGTTGTTGCCGGTGGGTACTTTCCTGCCTGATTCCAGTCTGCAGATGGAGGTCTACAGCATCAGCTACGTACTCGAACCGCGCGTCTTGCTGGAGCATAGCCAGGAATTCGAAATGGCGCGCTACCGTATCGTGCAACGCGTCTGAAGGCGGTCTGAAGGCGGCAGTGACCGGAATTTAAATCAGCACGCGTTTGAACCACGCGCTGATGTCCTGCAATTCTTCCGCACATACCGAATGCGCCATGGGGTACTGGTGCCAGTCGACGTCGTACCCCATTTTGATCAACTGCTCGCGGGACGCCTTGCCCAGCACGAGTGGCACGACGTTGTCCGAGGTGCCATGGCCGAGGAACACTGGCATATCGTTATTGGCGGCATTGCGTTCCTGTTCGATCTTGTTAACGAGCGGCAGGTAAGCCGAAAGCGACATCGCCCCGGCCAGACGGCGCGGCTGGCGCAACGCGGTTTGCAGTGCGATTACGCCCCCTTGCGAAAAACCAGCCAGGACGACACGGTTCGCCGGCACGCCGCGTGCAGCTTCCTTGGCGATCAGTTCTTCGACTATGTTCTGCGACTGACGCAAGCCGACTTCGTCCTCTTTCCTGGCGATATCCTGCGACACGATGTCGTACCAGGCGCGCATGACAAACCCGCCATTGACAGTCACGGCGCGCATCGGAGCGTGTGGGAAGACAAAGCGAATTCCAATTGGCGGCAGCGTCAGCTCCTGCACGATCGGAACGAAATCGTTGCCGTCGGCCCCCAGACCATGCAGCCAGATAACGCTGTGGCTGGGTTTCGGGCGGGTTTCGATCTCTATCGTTTGAGCGGAATCAGCCATATATAGTAAAAATCATGTTAAGCCTTGGGCCGGATGGCCGACTTGGGACGGAACGACTTGCACACTGTTTCGTCGGTTTCGATGTACGGCCCACCGATCAGATCGATGCAGTAGGGTACCGCAGCAAAGATGCCGTGTACGACCTGCTTGCCATCGCCGTCTTTCAACCCTTCCAGGGTTTCGCGAATGGACTTCGGTTGCCCGGGGAGATTGATGATCAGCGTCTTGCCGCGAATTACGCCAACCTGGCGCGACAGAATGGCCGTAGGGACGAAATGCAGACTGATCTGTCGCATCTGTTCGCCAAAGCCAGGCATCTCGCGATCCGCAACGGCCAGGGTCGCTTCCGGTGTGACGTCGCGTGGCGCCGGCCCGGTGCCTCCGGTAGTCAGTACCAGGTGACAACCTTCCTTATCGCATAACTCTTTCAGCGTACGCGAGATCACTGCCGGCTCATCCGGAATAAGGCGTTCGATTACGCGGCGTGAATTGCGGATCGCTTTGCCAAGCCACTCGTCGAGCGCAGGCAACCCTTCGTCCTTATAGATGCCTTTGGACGCCCGATCGCTGATCGACACCAGGCCAATGACGACTTGTTCGTTTTCCATGATTAGAAAGTTTTGAACTGCGTAGAGTCTCGAAACCCTGGGCTATCCGAGTATCCGGGTCAAGTTTGTTTCGTCGCCAAAATGTCCCGCAAGACCTGAAACAGTTCGCGGAAGCTCTTCGGCGGCTTGTTCGCCTCACTTTCACGCCGCGTATTGCGAATGAGCATGCGTAAGCGTTGCACATCGGCGGCCGGATATTGGACGATCAATTCCTCAAGTGCCCGGTCATCTTTCAGCAGCTTAAGGCGCCAGCGCTCGGTCAGGTGCAGGCGCGCCGTTGCTTCCACCGAAACGCCGTTCCAGGCATCAAGCCGCTGGCGAATGGTGTCCGCGTCGCCTTCTTCGCGCATCAAGCGCCCGATATATTGCATCTGGCGCCGCAGCGCGCCGAACTTCGATATGGCGCGCGCCTGCATGATCGCCTCGCGCAATCGCTCGGGCAACGCCAGCTCGGCCAGTTGCTCTTCCCCCACAGAGACCAAAGCCTGTCCAAGTTCCTGCAAGGCCCGATCACTAAGCTTGCGCTGTGTCCGGCTGGGCCGAATGTCGTCTTCCGGGATTTGCTCCACGCGTTGTTCAGTCACGGGCGGCTGCTTTTTTTCCACAGCTGCATCAGCAGCGCCGCAGAGTGAGTTTGTCAAGCTGGTATCATAGCGAAACATTTCACCCTGCGGCGTGCCACCCGATATCTCCGGCAGCACGCCGCTTCAATTTTGCAGCTTCGGAAAGAAACCTTGGCAAGCAGCGAGTTCACCCATTCAGCGGATACCTTGAAGCAGATTGCTCGCGATGTACTCGACTATGCCCGCGAACGTGGCGCGACCGCGGCGGAAACGGAGGCGAGCGAAGGGTTCGGCCAGAGCGTCACGGTGCGCCTTGGAGCAGTGGAAACCATCGAATACAACCGGGACAAAGGCGTCGGGGTCAGCGTCTATATCGGCAATCAACGCGGGCACGCCAGTACATCTGACTTCTCCGCGCAGGCCTTGCGCGACACCGTCGACGCGGCGATTTCGATTGCACGCCTGACCGCATCCGACGAATTTGCCGGCCTGGCGGATGCCGACTTGCTGGCGACACAGTTTCCGGAGCTGGATCTTTATCATCCCTGGAGCATCGACGTGGAGCAAGCCATCGAACTGGCGCGCTCCTGTGAAGACGCCGCCTTTGCGGCCGATAGCAAGGTATCGAATTCGGAAGGCGCTTCCGTGTCGGTGCAGCAGTCACACTTCGCCTACGGTAACTCCAACGGGTTTCTGAGCGGCTATCCGAGCTCTCGCCATAGCATTGTGTGCGCCGTGATTGCCGGGAAAGAAGACGCAATGCAGCGCGACGACTGGTACACGACCGCCCGCAGCGCCGGCGATCTTGAGCCGGCTATAGAAGTGGGCGCGCGTGCCGGCAAGCGCGCCGGACGTCGGGTCGGTGCGCGCAAAGTTTCCACGGCGCGCGTGCCCGTGCTATTCGAGGCGCCGGTTGCTTCCGGACTGCTGGGTCATTTTGTGGCTGCGGTCAGCGGCGGCAGCCTGTACCGAAAATCCTCTTTCCTGCTGGATAGTCTCGGCAAACCGGTATTCGCTGCGAAGGTGCAGATCCACGATCGGCCGCACGTGCTCAAAGGGCTTGCCAGCAGTCCGTTCGATGACGAAGGCGTGGAAACGCATACGCGCGATATCGTGCAGGACGGGGTGCTGAAAGGATATTTCCTGGGAAGTTATTCCGCACGCAAACTCGGCATGCGTTCCACGGGCAATGCCGGTGGCAACCATAATCTGAGCATGGATCCTACCGATGGCGACTTGGCGGCTTTGCTGAAGACCATGGGAAGGGGACTGTTGGTCACCGATTTACTTGGTCAAGGCGTCAACATGGTCACCGGCGACTATTCGCGCGGCGCGGCGGGCTTCTGGATTGAGAACGGCGAAATATCGCATCCGGTTCAGGAGATCACCGTGGCGGGTAACCTCAAGGACATGTATCGCAACATTGCGGCCATCGGTTCCGATGTGGTGGTGCGTGGCTCGCGCCAGTGCGGTTCGGTGCTGATCGAAGGCATGACGGTGGCGGGGGAGTAGAGAGAAGTCCGTCACAATCCTCACGCCGTTATGGTCGAACCCCGGTATCCTGCGACGCAGGGCACGCCGTCACGATCGTTATGGTCGAAGACCGGTATCCTGCGACGCAGAGCACGACTGTCACGGTCCTCAGCCACCACTATGGCGATCAAGATATATTTGCGATACCTGTTCGCATTAGCGCTGGCCTTCGTTCTTGCGGCCTGCAGTGCTCAACCTGTCCAGCTTCCCAAGCTTTCTGCCGACGATGTGGTGCTCGCTTTCGGAGACAGCCTCACCTTTGGCACGGGGGCCGCGCCCGAACAATCTTATCCGAACGTTCTTGCGCAACTGATCCATCGTCGCGTCATCAACGCCGGTGTGCCGGGGGAAACCACGGCGGACGGCGTGGCGCGACTGCCTGCCGTGCTCGAGGACGTCCGCCCCAAACTCATGCTGTTGTGCATGGGCGGCAACGACATGCTGCGCAAGCTGGATCGCGCAACGGTGGAGTCCAATTTGCGTACGATGGTACAAATTGCGCGTGAACGCGGGATCGGCGTGGTGCTGATCGGCGTGCCCGAGCCGGTGCTGTTCGGCGGTACCGCGGCGTTCTATGGCAACGTCGCGAAGGACTATCATCTGGCTTTCGAAGATCGGGTCCTTCGGGAAGTGCTGTTCGACAATCGACTCAAGTCCGATGAGATTCACCCGAACGCGAGCGGTTACCAGCGTCTGGCGCAGGCGATCGCCGATCTCTTGCACGGAAGCGGAGCCGTCTAGCGTCATTCGTACGGGGGTATGACATGACGACGCAGCGAACATCCTGGCTGGGACTTGGCGGGGTCCCGGCGCACGACAACGCACTCGCGCACCTGTGGGAAAAGCGCCTGCATTGGCCCATGATCGGCGTGGCGCTGTTGTCCATACCGGCTTTGTTCCTTGATGACCTTACCCCGATACCAGCACTACGCGTCTTGGGAAAGCTTCTGGAAGTCGTCATTTTTCTTGCGTTCGCGGGCGAATTCCTGTGGATGATGCGGCTTACATCGCACCGCTTCCAGTATGCCATCCGGAATTGGCTGGACTTGCTGATTATCCTGTCCTCCGCACTTGACTTGGCCGGTTGGGAGTTCGAGTGGGTCGCAATTGCGCGGCTGCTGCGTCTTGCACTGGTTGGACTGTTGCTGACACGTATGGTCGGATCGCTGCGCAACGTGTTATCGCCCAGCGGCATTCCGTTTCTGATCGGGCTCGGCATGATTACGCTCGGCATCGCAGGAGCCGGGTTTTACTGGATCGAGCCGACGGTGCACAGCTACGCCGATGGCGTCTGGCTGGCGTTCGTGACCGGGTCGACCGTTGGCTATGGAGACGTCGTGCCGACCACGACTGCCTCGAGACTGTTTGCCGGCCTCATGGTATTACTGGGCTTTACGTTGTTCTCTCTGGTGACCGCCAGCATTGCCGCATTCTTCGTCGGCGAGGACGAAAAACTGCTGCGCAAGGCGATGCACGAAGACATCCGCAAGCTACGTGACGAAATCGCCCAATTGATCGGCGATGAGGAACGCTCGCTGCGTCGCGAAATGCACAGCGACATCCGGCAATTACGCAAGCAAGTGGCCGAACTCAGGCAGTCACTGGCTGGCGAGTCCGCGCGCGACAACGGCTCATCGCGATGATTGTAAACGGCGGAATTCAGCGAAAAAGTGCACAACGCCTGTCCGACGCGGAACTTAAGCCGGCAAGGCAGGCCTGACCCAAGGCCGTCTTCCAATCGGAGCTAAAGATGCGTACCAAATTACCGCTTGTCATGCTTTTATTGCTGCTGTTGTGCGGCTGTGCTCCGAAAGGTCCGCCGCCTCCGCATCTCAACGTATCCATTGCGGACATGCATGTCAAAAGCATGGGCATGATGGAACAGATTTTTGCGCTGCAGCTGAGGGTACAGAATCCCAACAATTTCGACATCGAGACCGATGGGCTGTCCTTCGACATCGAAACCAATGGCCAAACCTTTGCGCACGGCGTCAGTAACAAACCGGTATCAGTGCCACGTCTGAGCGAAGCCATGGTGACTGTGAATGCTGTGAGCGACATTTCTTCTATATTGAGCCAGATTAAGGGCGTGCCACGCATGGCGATGTCCGGTTTCAAGTACCGGCTCGTGGGGCGGTTCTTCTCCGGGCAGGAGCGTTATCCATTCGATTTCAGCGGCAAGATTGCGGCCGATCTGCCCGAATGAGGTGACCTCGAGGCATCATCATGAAACGCGTGCTTGTAGCGCTGGTCGCTTGCCTGATGATGAGTCTGCTGCCGGCGCATGGCGTGGCGCCTGAGAAGCAAAAAGTCGTGCTTGCGGTCGGCGGAAAAACAACGCTGTACTATCTGCCGCTCACGCTCGCCGACCGCCTGGGCTATTTTCGCGATGAAGGGCTCGAAGTCGACATCAATGATTTTCCCGGGGGCTCGAGGGCACTGCAGGCGCTGATCGGACACAGTGCTGATGTTGTTTCCGGCGCGTACGAACACACCATTGTCATGCAGACGCTCGCGCAGAAAGTCCGTGCGTTTGTCCTGCAGGGGATGAATCCGGGTCTCGAACTTGGCATCCGTGCCGACAAGGCAGCACAGTATTCCTGGGCAAAAGACCTGAAGGGCATGAAGATCGGCGTATCAGCGCCCGGCTCGAGCACCCACATGCTCATCAATCATCTGCTGGCTTCGGTGGGATTGAAGCCGGACGATGTGTCCGTGATTGGCGTGGGTACCGGGCCTTCAGCGGTTGCCGCCATGCGCAGCGGACAGATCGATGCCATTTCCAGCGTCGAACCGGTAATGACGCTGCTCGAGCGCTCGGGCGACATCAAAATCGTGGTGGAAACCATCACCGACAAAGGCGTACGCGATGTTTTCGGCGGCAGCATGCCGGCTGCCACATTGTATGCACGACAGGACTTCATCGACCAAAACCCCAACACTGTGCAGGCGCTAACGAATGCGATCGTGCGTGCGTTGCTCTGGCTGCAGCACCATACCACCGAAGATGTTTTAAATGCCGTGCCGCCGGAATATCTGCTTGGCGACAGAGCGCTCTATGCCGCATCATTCGAGCGCTTGCGCGCAACGTATTCGAAGGACGGCATGATTCCAAAGAAAGGCGTCGACAATTCCTATAAGGTGCTGTTGGCGCATAACCCCGCGGTACGGCGCGCGCCTGTGGTCTGGATCAACCAGACCTATACCAACACCTTCGTCGAAAAAGCGTTGCAGCAATACAGGTAAGCGCGCGGACATGAACACATCGCTGCAACTGGACGGCGTGAGCTGCACGTTTGCGCCCGTAACCGGCAACGCCGCATACATGGCCGTGGCCGACGTAAGCCTGGCCATTGCCCAGGGCGAGTTCGTATCGATTGTTGGACCGACCGGGTGCGGCAAGTCTACGCTGCTGAATATTGCCGCCGGGCTGATCGCGCCAACCCGAGGCAGCGTGCGTGTGTTCGGCGAAAACCTGAAAGGCCTCAATACGCGCGCCGGTTACCTGTTTCAGAACGAGGCTCTGATGCCCTGGCGCACCGCGTTGCAGAATATCAGCGCAGGACTGGAATTCCGTCACGTCCCGGTGCAAGAGTCCCAGCGGCGTGCCCTTGACTGGTTGAAGCGCGTGGGACTCGCCGCGCACGGACACAAATATCCGCATGAGCTTTCCGGCGGCATGAGGAAACGCGTGGCACTGGCACAAACGCTGATACTGGATCCCAAGATGCTATTGATGGACGAACCGTTCTCCGCGCTCGACGTGCAAACCCGCAGTCTCATGGAGAACGAGTTGCTGAACCTGTGGGCGCAGGATCGCAAGTCGGTGGTATTCGTGACGCACGATCTTGAAGAAGCCATTTCGCTATCCGACCGTGTGCTGGTGATGTCCGCTGGACCGGCCGGCCGTATGATCGGTGAATTTGCGATCGATCTGCCGCGGCCGCGCGATGTATCGGAGATCCGGTTGACCCAGCGCTTCGTCGAACTGCACAAACTCATCTGGCAGGCGCTACGCGACGAAGTGCAAAAGGCGCATGCGCATGCTCTGGAATAAATCCACCTCACCCCAGCCCTCTCCCCAAGCGGAGAGGGAGGCACCTCACCCCAGCCCTCTCCCCAAAGCGGAGAGGGAGTTATTAAAAAACGGAGAGGTCAGTGCTAGATTGCTTCTGGATCGGATATGAGAGGCAGAGAACACACCAGCCAAGGAAATAGACAGGCCACATCGAATGACGTTAACGACAAAAAATATCCAGCTTGACTCGGCACCCTCTCCGCACTGGGGAGAGGGCTGGGGTGAGGTGCGGAGAGGGCGGGGGGTGAGGTGGCGGTGGCTGAGGTGAAACGCGGTACCTTGATTGTCTGCCAGATCGCGCTTTTGGCCGGCGTGTTCGCGCTGTGGCATGTACTGACCGCGACTGAAACGCTGCCAAAGTTCTTCTTCGGCGAACCACTGGTGGTCCTTGCGCGCGTGCGCGACTGGTTCGTCAGCGGCAAGATCTACCCGCATCTGGGGGTGACCCTGATAGAAACGCTGCTCGCGTTCATCATCGGCACGGCGCTTGGGCTGGTGTTCGGCCTGTGGCTGGCACTCTCGGACTTCGCGTCGCGCTTGCTGAATCCCTATATCACCGCGCTGAACTCCATGCCGCGCGTCATATTGGCGCCGATCTTTGCGGTCTGGTTTGGACTCGATATCAAGTCCAAGGTCATGCTCGGCATCACGCTGGTTTTTTTCATCGTCTTCTTCAGCGTCTACAACGGCGTGCGTGAGGTCAGCCCGACGATCCTGGCGAACGCGCGCATGCTGGGCGCCAATGGCCGGCAGTTATTGCGGCACGTTTACCTGCCCAGCGCGACGGCCTGGGTATTTTCCAGCTTGCACGCCTCGGTCGGCATGGCGTTTGTCGGTGCCGTCGTTGGCGAATACTTAGGCTCCGCGCGTGGCGTGGGTTATCTGATTTTGCAGGCCGAGGGCGTCTTCGACATCAACACGGTGTTCGCCGGCGTGCTGGTTCTGACCGCGGCAGCCCTCGTGCTGGACTATGCGGTTACATTGGCCGAAAGACGGCTGCTGCGATGGCGGCCGGGCAGGGTGTCAGCGGTTTCTTGAGGCACGGCTGCGTCGCAGCGGACATTTCTCGATTGCTTTGCTGCGATTGCTTGAGCGAAACGGTCACTCCGTGCTAGAAACAGGTTTGGCCCACTAACCGAAAAAGCATTTGGATTTTTCCAACCACGCCATTCTGATTGGCGCCGTACTGGTACTGCTGAGCATCCTGGCCAGCAACGTCGCACATCGCACTGGCGCGCCCCTGCTGTTTGTATTCCTGGCAATTGGCATGCTGGCGGGAGAAGACGGGCCCGGACACATCCGCTTTGGCGATTATCAGTCTGCATATCTGGTCGGCACGATGGGGCTTGCCGTCATCCTGTTCGATGGTGGCATGCGGACGCGTTACGAGACCTTCCGGGTGGGATTATGGCCCGCCGTGTCACTTGCCACGTTCGGGGTGGTATTGACGACCGTGATCGTGGGCTACGGTGCGTCGCGCATCCTCGGACTCGGGCTGATGGAAGGCATGCTGATCGGCGCGGTCATTGGCTCAACCGATGCCGCTGCCGTCTTCTCGCTGCTGCACGCGGCGGGCATGCGGCTTAAACAACGCGTCGGGGCCACGCTGGAAATAGAATCTGGCTGCAACGATCCGATGGCGGTGTTTCTGACGTTGTCGCTCGTGGAAATTGTCGGCGCAGATCAGCACGCTCCCGGCTGGTCGTTGCTCTGGCATTTCGTCCAGCAATTCGGACTCGGCGCGCTGGCCGGCATCGTGGGCGGCCGCCTGCTGATAGTCCTGATCCGGCGCATGACGCTGGCGAGCGGACTCTATCCGCTCATGGCCATGGCGGGAGGCCTTGCCATCTACGCCATCACGACCATTCTCGATGGCAGCGGTTTTCTGGCCATTTATCTTGCCGGCCTGGTACTCGGCAACAGCCGCGTGCATACGGTTGGCAGTATCCTGAAGGTACATGACGGGCTGGCGTGGCTTTCGCAAATTGCGCTGTTCCTGATTCTCGGCCTGCTCGTGGTTCCGAGCGCGCTATTTGAAATCGGACTGGGCGCTTTGGGTATTGCCGCGTTGCTCATGTTCGTCGCCCGGCCCATCGCGGTGGTGCTGGCGTTGCTGCCGTTCAGGTTTCCGCTGCGCGAGCAGATCTTTATCTCCTGGACCGGCCTGCGCGGCGCTGTGCCGATCGTCCTGGCACTGTTTCCGATTCTCGCCGGATTACCTGAATCGTCGATCTACTTCAATGTGGCATTTTTCGTCGTGCTGGCTTCATTGCTGGTGCAAGGTTGGACGGTGGCGCCGATGGCCGGATGGTTGAAACTCAAACTGCCAAAGGAGCACGCACCCTATTATTCCGAGTTTGTCGACGTGCCGGGAAGGGCGGGATTGCAACTGCTCGGCTACCGCGTGAACGATCTCAGTGCCGCAATCGGCCGCACTGTGATTCAGCTGGCATTGCCAAGCGAGGTGCGCGTCGTGGCCGCGTTCCGGGAAGGCAAGCCGGTGGATCCCATCGGTCATCTCGAGATCGCGGCCGGAGATCTTGTCTATCTCATCACGCCGAGCGAGCATATGACCGTGCTGGATCTGTTGTTTGTGCCGGCCGACGATCTGGAAGAAACGGAACAGCAGCGCTTCTTCGGTACTTTTACCTTGAATGGGGACGCGCCGCTGGGCGAAGTCGTCGAAATGTACGGCGGCGCCGTGGCGCAGTCGATCGGGTCGATGACGCTCGCGCAATACATAGACCGCCAGTTCCGCCGCCGTCCGGACGTCGGCGACTATGTCCGCTTTGGCAAGCTGAATCTGGTGGTACGCGAAATGCGCAAAGGTTCGGTATCGAAGGTCGGGATTATTGTGCGCGACCGGTAAACCCATGCCAACAGAACAAACCCTCGAACGATTCATCGCGCGCGTCGAGCAGAATGCCCATGTCGAAGCCGTCGAGGAGTTCTACACCGTCGACGCTTCCATGCAGGAGAATCAGTCCACCCCACGCGTGGGGCGCGCGGCGCACATGGAAAATGAACGCAGGGTGCTTGCGAAAGCCCGATCACTGACATCGAAGTGTGTGCGGCCGGTATTCGTCAATGGCGACAAGGTGATCATTCGCTGGATATTTGATTTTGAGTGGCAGGACGGCACTTGGACCCACATGGAAGAGCTGGCCTACCAGCGCTGGGAAGGCGAGCGCATCGCCGAAGAAACATTCTTCTACGATCCGGCGCAGCGCACGCGCGCAACAGTAAAGGCCTGACCGGGATTGTTCATGTCGCAAACATCGCGCGCTCGTTTTTTGTTTAACGCGTAAAGCGCCATCAACTCCCTGTTCATTTTCAAACTGCTTTTTGTGCCGGCCCTGATTGGCGCGATTACGCTGGCCGGGCGCCGCTGGGGCCCGTCGGTCGCGGGCTGGTTGTCGGGTTTTCCGATCGTCGCCGGTCCCATCCTGTTTTTCGTGGCTCTCGAGCAGGGGCCGAGCTTCGCTGCGGCAAGCGCGACTGGCGCGCTGGCCGGCGGTCTGGCATGGATGGCGTTTGCTATTACTTATGCTTGGGCCGCGCTGCGGCTGCGATGGGGGGTCGCCTTGTCTGTCAGCCTGCTTGCCTATTTGGCGGCCGGTCTGGCGCTGGTTTCGGCCGCGCTGCCTTTTGCGACTGTCGTCGTGATGATCGTAATCGCGGTCGTGCTGGTGCCGCGCAGCTTTCCACGCCTCAATCAGCCCATCGGAGCCAGTAAATTCTCGGGCCTGGAAATCGTCGCGCGCATGATTGCGGGCGGCGTCCTGACCGTCACAGTGACACAGCTGTCTCCGGTGATGGGACCGAAATTCAGCGGCTTGCTCGCCGTGTTTCCCGTCATGGGAATCGTGCTGGCGGCTTTTTCGCATCGGGCCAGCGGCAATGTGTTCACCATCCATCTTTTGCGCGGCATGGTGTCCGGTTTCTATGCATTCACTGCGTTTTGCCTGACCATCGCATTGGGCGTACCGGTCATTGGCATTGCGGTCGGATTCCTGCTGGCGCTGGCTTTTTCACTGACGGTACACTTTGGCGTACTGTGGATGCTCCGGTTACGGCAGCGGCGCGGCGCGGCTGGCGTATAGCGCACCGCTCCATCTCACATCGCTTCCAGGTTGCGGGGCTGCGGCGTTGCAGACTATGCTCCCCTAAAAGTCGCAAACGAGTCAGCAAGGGGCGGCCGGGTGGACCTGATATTGAGCATTGAAGCATTCGTGCGTGTGGCGGAGACGCAGAGCTTTGCGAATGCCTCGCGCCAGATCGGTGTCGCCAAATCTGTCGTCACCACGCGCGTCAAGCAGCTCGAGGAACATCTCGGCGTGGCGCTTTTTCACCGGTCCACCCGCGCCGTCAAGTTGTCCGAATCGGGCGAACTTTATTACCGCGATTGCAGCGACCTGATGCAGAAGGTGCAGGACCTTTCGCTGCGCTCACAAGGCGAGCGCAGCGCACTCAAGGGCACGCTGCGCATCCACGTGCTGCCGGGCTTTGCGCTTGGTCACTTTTCCAAGGCGCTGACCGATTTCCGCAGCACGTATCCAACCATTGATTTCGAAGTCATGGTCAACGATCGCGTGGTGGATCCGGTGAAAGAAGGACTCGATCTGGTGCTGCAGATCTTCCCGCCGGCGTCGAATTCACTGATCGAGCGGCGGCTGTTTCCGGTCCGCGGCGTGTTCTGCGCCTCGCCAGATTATGTTGCTGGCGAATCAGAGATCGAGACACCGCTCGACTTGCTGCATCACAATTTCGCCTGCTATTCCTATTACCCGTGGGGCGACAAGTGGCCGTTGCTAAAAAGTGCGGAGCGATTCCAGATTGCGCTCTCGCCGGTGCTCAAGACCAACAGCGTACATCTGCTGCTGGATTTTGCGCGCGCTGGTTCTGGGGTGGCGTACCTGCCCACGATGGTCGCCGCGCCGGACTTGCTCGAGCGCCGCTTGACGCACGTGCTGCCGGAGTATTCCGCTCCACCGCTATGGTTGTCCGCCGTCTATCCCGCATCGCACCGCTCCACCGCGAAGGTCAAGCTGTTCCTCGAATTCTTGCGCACGCGCTTCCCCAGCGAGCCACAGTGGGACCGGGCGCTGGGCCTGCCCCCGCTGGACCCGTTGCCGGGCGAAGACATCTAACTTCCGCCACGATGAATGCGGCGGCGCGGCATGCGCATTGCCGAATTCCGACCGCAGCGTTCGCGATTTCAGAACGTCCGGCTATTTCCTCCGGACCCGCTTCGGGTCTACTCTGCGCGCACAGGTGCGGGCTGGACGGCCAGCCATTTCAGGCACCGGCGAGGAGGAGTCATGCAATATCAAACGCAATTCGGTTCGCTGGACAAATTCCAGAAGGGCACCATCGAGCTTATCAACGACAAGGCCAAGCACTACGTCTTTTCGAATATCTTCGATGTTGCCAGTCGTTCGAAGCCGTATGAAAAAGTCGTCGTCGGCAAAAATCTGCAGTATGTGATCGAGGCCTTGCGTGCGGAGGGGGACTCCGCATGGTTCGCCGCATCGCATGATGAGTTTGCCGTGGCGATGGAAGGCGAGATCGAAGTGCATTACATCAAGCTCGACGACGCCAGGACAATCGTGCCGGCGAGCAAGGAAGGCAGCGTGCGTATTCAAGGCACACCTTCAGGCAAGAAGATGGGTGTCATCAAATTGAAGCGCGGGCACCAGGCTTTGCTGCCCGCAGGCGCAGCCTATCAATTCCGCGCCAAAAAACGCGGCGTGCTGATGCTGCAAACCATTCTCGGCGAAAACTCGGTCGAAAAATGGGCCGAGATCTGCCACCAGTAAATCCACATACCTGCACTCCAGACGGAGAAATGCCATGGATACCGTACAAAACGTAATCGCAACCGAGCCGGACCGCGTGACCGGCTACCGTTCTTTCCATCTTGGTTCGTTCGCATTCAGCCGCGATGCCTATTTCGTGACCATCAAATGGCCGGCCAAAGGCGAGACCCGCTCGCATCAGATGCCGGCTGATGCTTTCCTGCGTGCGCTGATGCGCGATATTGCCTGGGGATTTTTCTATGGATGGGTGAATTTCGACGAGGTGCTCGGCACGCGGAACCTTTACGGCAAAGTCGACCTGTATGCGGGCGCCTACAACGATGCATTGAAAAAAGCCGGCGTGCACTTCACCGAACAATTTGCCACGCCGGTGATCACGGCCACGTTCAAGGCGATCCTGGCTGACTGGGTCAATGAGGGATTCGATCCGTTCGCCGCGCCTGAAGAAACCGGCAGTGCATTTGGTTTCAAGCACGGCGACAACATGGCGGCCATCGAACGCTTCCGCATTGCGACCAAGCGCATGCCAGGACTGGATGGCGATTCGCCCCTGCGCGACGATCTGCCAATCAACCGCCAATTCCAGGACGTTGCACAGGATGAGCCTGAAATCCTCGCCGAGCCGGGATTTGAAAAGGAGTTGCGCGGCTTCAATCTGTTCAAGTATCTGTCCCGTTCCGACGTCACGTGGAATCCATCAGTGACATCGGTGTGCAAGGCCAGCCTGTTCTGTCCTACCACCGAGGAATACATCCTGCCGATCTTTCACGGGAACGACCGTGTCGAATGGTTCGTGCAACTTTCAGATACGATCGTCTGGGATGTTGCAGACAAGAACACGGGCGCGCCGCGCGCACGCGTAACCATGAATGCCGGTGACGTGGCGGCCATGCCGGCCGATATCCGGCACAAAGGTTACTCCACCAAGCGCTCGATGTTGCTGGTTTGGGAAAACGTCACGCCGGACTTGCCAAAGCGCTATGACCGCGGCGAACTGAAGCCTTATCCGGTCGAGTTCTGAGCATATGGACACCGCCGCGCAGGCGATCCATAACCAGCTGTTCATCGACGGCGAATTCGTCGAGAGCGACGAGGATTCGCGCATTCCCGTGCTCAATCCGCACGACAACTCGCTGATTACCGAAGTGGCCGAAGCCAAAAAGGCAGACGTGGACCGCGCCGTCGAAGCTGCGCGCCGAGCGTTCCCGGGGTGGGCGAAGCTCGCGGCTGCCGACCGCGGTGCCCTGCTGCTGAAACTGGCCGATGCAATTGAAGCGCATGCCGATGAACTCGCCCGGCTGGAATCGCTCGACACCGGCCATCCCATGCGCGATACCCGCGCGCTGGATGTCGTGCGCACTGCCGTCACGTTTCGCTATTTCGGTGGCATGGCCGACAAGTTCCAGGGCAGCGTGGTGCCGGTGGAGCAAGGTTTTCTGAATTACGTCGTGCGCGAACCCTTAGGCGTGATCGGACAGATCGTGCCGTGGAATTTCCCGTTGATGTTTACCGGCTGGAAACTGGGCCCGGCACTTGCGGCCGGCAACACAGTGGTGATGAAACCGGCGGAACTGACGCCGCTGTCCACACTGAAGATTGCGCAACTGGCGCGGGAAGTTGGATTTCCGAAAGGCGTCATCAATATCGTGCCCGGTTACGGCAACGTGGCCGGTCAGCACCTCGCCGAACATCCTGGGGTCGACAAGATCGCGTTTACCGGCTCGACCGCAACGGGGCGCAAAGTCGTTCAGGCTTCGAGCGGCAATCTAAAACGCGTACAACTTGAGCTGGGCGGCAAGGGTGCCAATATCGTCTTCGACGATGCATTCCTGCCGGCAGCCATTAACGGCTCCGCCTTTGCAATTTTTCACAATCAGGGACAAGCCTGCATCGCCGGTTCGCGCTTGCTGTTGCATGAAAAGATCGCCGATGCGTTTCTCGACGGCTTCCTCAAGCTGGCGCGCTCGATCAAGATCGGCAATCCGCTGGCAGCCGAAACAGAAATGGGGCCGCTGACTTCGCGACTCCACCGCGACCGTGTGCTCAGCTACGTGCAAGTCGCACAGCAGCAGGGCGGTGACGTCCTGCTCGGTGGCAAAGCACCTGAGCGCGACGATCTGGCGAACGGCTGCTACGTCGAGCCCACCGTCGTTAGGGCCAAGCCAGCTGACCGCGTCTCGCAGGAAGAAGTGTTCGGTCCATTCGTGACCGTGACGACATTCCGCGACGACGACGAAGCGCTCGCTATGGCAAACGGCACCGAGTATGGCCTGGGCGGCGGACTATGGACCACGAATCTGCAGCGCGCGCATCGGATAGCCGGTGCAATGCGCAGCGGCATGGTCTGGATCAATTGCTACAAGCGGGTCAATCCCGGTTCACCGTTCGGCGGCATTGGCAGGTCCGGATACGGACGTGAAATGGGATTCGAGGCGATGCACGACTACACCGAAGCCAAATCCGTGTGGGTGAATGTCGACGCCAAGATCCCGCCCTATTACCCGCGCTAGCAGACGCACCATGAAGTCGTTCATCTACAGCAACCAGCCCGCGCGCGTGGTGTTCCGTGCTGGCGCGTTGGACCAGCTCGCTGCAGAAATCGACCGGCTTGGTGTGCGCCGCGCACTGGTGTTATCGACGCCCGAGCAGCGCGCATCGGCGGAGGACGTATCGCGGCGTCTGGGTTCGCATTCGGCCGGTGTGTACGACCGGGCAGTCATGCACGTTCCGATCGAAACCGCGCAGGCCGCGCGCGCGAAAGCGAAGGAATTGAATGCAGATTGTTGCGTGGCGATCGGGGGTGGCTCCACCATCGGCCTGGGCAAAGCAATTGCGCTGACGTCAGAGCTGCCGATCCTGGCGATTCCAACCACTTTCGCCGGTTCGGAAATGACGCCGATCTTCGGCATCACCGAACAGGGGCAAAAAAAGACCGGCCGCGATCCTCGCGTACTGCCCAAGACGGTGATCTATGATCCGCTGCTGACGATGTCGTTGCCAGCGCACATAGCCGGTCCGAGCGGCATGAATGCCATTGCGCACTGCGTGGAAGCACTGTACGCGCAGGATGCGAATCCGATTACTTCGCTGATGGCCGAAGAAGGGATCCGCGCACTGGCTTCCAGCCTGCCCACGGTGGTGTCGAAACCCGACGATATCGAGGCACGCTCTGAAGCATTGTATGGAGCCTGGCTTGCGGGCGCGTGCCTTGGCAACGTCGGCATGGCTTTACATCACAAGCTCTGCCATACCGTCGGTGGTACGTTCAATCTGCCGCATGCCGAAACACATGCCGTTATCCTGCCGCATGCCGTGCATTACAATTTTGATGCCGCGCCGGAAGCAATGGCGCGCATCGCCCGGGCATTGGGTGCATCCGGTCTGGCGGCCGACGGCGTGGCTGCTGCACTGTTCCGCCTTGCGCGCACGCTCAGTGTACCGCTCGCACTGCGCGACATCGGCATGAAAATGGAGTCGCTCGACGAAGCGGCGCGGCTCGCGCTGCAGAATCCTTATTACAATCCGCGGCCGCTCGAGTACTCGGCCATCCGGCTGCTGTTGCAAAACGCGTGGGAGGGAAAGCGTCCCGGCTAGATTCTAGACTCACAGCATTACCACTATAACCACAACTCAAGGAGGAACAATCATGCAAAGCAAACAATTCCGGCGCCGCCGTGCGCTGATCCAGGCCGGCAGCGCGTTTGCGGGCAGCGCCATACTCGGCATGCCGATGCGCGCATGGGCACAAGCCAAAGCGATCAAGATTGGCTTCGTATCTCCGCAGACCGGGCCGCTGGCGCCGTTCGGTGAAGCCGATAATTTTGTTATCGGACAAATGAACAAGCTGTTTGCGGGCGGCATCGACCTGCACGGCAAAAAAATTCCGGTCACGATCATTCAGAAAGATAGTCAGTCCAGTCCGAACCGTGCCGGGGAAGTGGCGAATGACCTTATCCTCAAGGAAAAGGTCGACCTGATGCTCGTCTCGTCCACGCCGGAGACCACGAATCCGGTTTCGGACGCTTGCGAATTAAATGAGATTCCCTGTATTTCGACGGTTGCACCATGGCAACCCTGGTTCTTCGGCCGTCAGGGAGATCCCGCGAAAGGTTTCAATTGGACTTATCACATTTTCTGGGGCCTGGAAGATGTCATCGGCAATTTCCTTGCCGGATGGAAATCGGTGCCAACCAACAAGAAAGTCGGTGGCCTGTTTCCGAACGACGGCGATGGCAACGCCTGGGGCGATAAGGAGCGCGGCTTTCCGGGACCACTGGCCAAAGAAGGTTTCACACTGCTGGATCCCGGCCGTTTCCAGAACATGAATAGTGATTTCTCCGCGCAAATCGCCGCGTTCAAGAAAGACAACGTCGAGATCGTCACCGGGGTCGTCATTCCGCCGGACGCCAAAACGTTCCTGACCCAGGCGCGGCAGCAAGGCTACAAGCCAAAAGTCGTGACGCTCGGCAAGGCCTTGCTTTTCCCCGGTGCGATCGAGGCACTTGGAGATCTCGGCGACGGCCTGTCCTCGGAAGTATGGTGGTCGCCTTCGCATCCGTTCACGTCATCGCTGACCAAGCAGAGCGCAAAGCAGCTCGCCGAATCGTACGAGACGACTACCAATCGGCAGTGGACCCAGCCGATCGGCTTCGCTCATGCGCTGTTCGAGGTTGCAGTAGACGCGCTGAAACGCACGAGCGATGTCGGAAGCCATGCGGCAATTCGCGACGCTGTCGCAGCGACCAACCTGAAAACCGTGGTCGGCGACGTGAAATGGGGTGGCGGCGGGCCGTTCAAAAATGTCAGCAAGACGCCGCTTGTGCTCGGCCAGTGGGTCAAGGGCAGCAAGCACAAGTACGAGCTGGTCATCGTCAATAATTCGCAAGCGCCCACCATCCCGTCCGGAGGCAAGCTCAAGCTGATTGCCTGATCCATCGCCATACCGGGGGTTCGGATGCCCGCGATTCTCGCTCTTGAAAATGTAAGCAAGAGCTTCGGCGCGCTCAAGGTGACCGATAGAATTTCGCTATCGGTCGCCGAAGGCGAGGCGCTCGGCATTCTCGGTCCCAACGGCGCGGGCAAGACCACACTGTTCAACCTGATCACCGGAGACTTGCATGCCGATTCCGGCCGTGTGCTGTTTCGCGGGGAAGACGTAACGTTCCAGCGGCCTTATCGGCGTTGCCGTTCCGGAATGGGACGCTCGTATCAGATACCGCAGCCGTTCGGCGCCATGACCGTGTTCGAGAATCTCGTGGCCGCGGCCTCATTTGGCACCGGTGCGCGCGAAAAAGAAACTTACGCCAACTCCACAGAGATCCTTCGGCAAACCGGTTTGCTGGCAAAAGCAAACCGACTCGCCGGCACCCTGACGTTGCTGGATCGCAAACGACTTGAGCTTGCGCGTGCCCTGGCGACGCAGCCAACGGTATTGCTGCTCGATGAAATCGCCGGCGGCCTCACCGAACACGAGGCCACGGAACTGGTGGAGGAGATCCTGCGCATCAAAAAGCACGGCGTGACGCTAGTTTGGATTGAGCATGTGGTGCATGCGCTGCTTGCCGTTGCCGATCGCCTGTTCGTGATCAATTCCGGGCAGAAGCTCGCCGAGGGAATTCCATCCGCGGTCATGAACGATACGCAAGTGAAGCGTGTTTATATGGGTCTGGAAGTCTAGATGAGATCAGCTGCATTCATGCACGGCGTCAGAATACACGAGCGGCATTGTGTGGCCCGCGCTGCGCTCATGCGTCATGTGATGGTGCGCATGGCATGGCGTTGCTGACCACACATAAACTGGAATCGTTTTATGGCGACTTTCAGGCGCTGTTCGGGGTGGACTTCGAGATTGAGCCGGGAGAAATCGTCGCCATGATTGGTGCCAACGGCGCCGGCAAGTCGACGTTTTTGAAAACAGTCTGCGGGTTGCTGGCTGCGCCTGCGGCCGCCGTCATGTTCGATGAGCAGCCCATCGGCGGTCTTGCTCCCGGTCGGATCGTGCAACGCGGAGTTGCCATGGTGCCGGAAGGCCGGCGTCTTTTTCCCAGCCTTTCGGTTACAGAAAATTTGCTGATGGGTGCCTATGCCAAGCGCGCCGGTCCGTGGACGCTCGAGGCCGTTCAAATGCTGTTTCCGGTCCTGCGCGAAAAAGGCAACAGTCCTGCCATGGCGTTGTCGGGCGGACAGCAACAAATGGCGGCAATCGGTCGCGCGCTGATGAGCAATCCGAAATTGCTGATTTGCGATGAGCTCTCGCTCGGGCTTGCCCCAATTGTGGTGAAGGAAATATACGATGCCCTGCCTCGCATTTGCGCCGACGGCATGACGGCGATCATCGTGGAGCAGGATGTCGGCATGGCACAGCGGGTCTCCAACCGGCTGTACTGTCTGCAAGAAGGCCGCGTCATGCTGAGCGGATTGTCCGCTGCATTAAGCAGAGAGCAGATCTCACGGGCCTATTTCGGAGTATAGAAAAAAGGACTTAGGTTCGAGGACTGAGGACTGAGTGAAAGCGAAAAACACGACTGAGGTTCGAGGCCCTGGCCAGCAGGATTCGGTAAAGGATACCGGTCTATCGACCATAACCGGGCGCTGCCCATAACTGAGGACTGAGTGAAAATTAGGACTGAGCTATGAGGACTGAGTAAAAAACGGACTGAGGACGATAGTCACGGTATTCACGGCACTTACGGTATTCACGATATTCATGGGCGACAGCCCGGTATACCCAATGGGTACACGGCATCCACAGAGATTCGATCTTGGCTGATTATTCGAACACATTGCTGCAAGGCATCCTGCTCGGCGGACTCTACGCGTTATTCGCGATGGGCCAGTCGCTGATTTTCGGAGTCATGCGCCTCACCAACACGGCGCACGGCGACTTTATTGTGCTGGCTGCCTTCGCGGCCATCTCGGTTGTGGCTGCTTTGGGAATTGCGCCGGCCGTTGCGCCGTGGATCGCGCTTGTACTTCTATTGCCGCTCGGCTTCGCGGCTGGTTACGGATTGCAGCGCTGGGTGTTGAATGGCACGCTCGGACGCGACCCGCTGCCGTCTCTGGTCGTCACTTTCGGGTTGGCCATCGTCATTCAGAATCTGCTGCAGGAAATTTACACCGCCGATCCGCGTTCGATTGACTCCGCGGGGCTGAATACCGCAAGCATTGCATTGGGGGAGCGGCTGGCAATCGGTACGTTGCCGTTGATCATTTTCCTGATAGCGGTTGCCATGGCGATCGCCATGCAGTGGCTATTCGACCACACTGCTTTGGGCCGGGCGTTTCGCGCGGTGAGTGACGATCGCGATGCCGCCGAATTGATGGGGCTCGACCATCGCCATATCTATGCGCTGGCGACCGGCATTGCATTCGTGCTGATTGTGTTTGCCGGGACACTGCATGGCCTCAAAACAACCGTGGCTCCGTCGGACGGTCCAGCTTTGCTTCTGTTTGCCTTTGAAGCGGTCATCATCGGCGGGATGGGTTCGTTCTACGGCACGCTGGCGGGCGGCATCATCCTCGGCGTGACGCAGGGGATCGGGTTTCGTTTCGATGTTGGCTGGGGCATATGGCTTGGACATATTGTATTTCTGCTCATGCTGCTGTTTCGCCCTTCGGGGCTGTTTCCAAAAACCAGATGATTTTTATTGACCGGGAAAAAGCAGTGCCACGGCTGCATCTTGCTGGTGCGGCTTCAAGTTTGCACGGTGTGTCGGCTTTGCATGCGAGCTGGAGGGGTTCGTGCTGAGCTATTCAGTCCAGCGAGCGACCCGGGCGAGCCGGATAGCCGGCGCACTGGCACTGGTGCTTGCGGCCTTCCTCGCGACGTTTCCTTTCTGGGCGGATGCGGGACGAATGCGCGAGGTCAACGAGATGGCGTGCTACCTGGTATTTGCCATGATGTGGAACCTGCTTGCCGGGTACGGCGGCATGGTCTCCATCGGCCAGCAGGCGTTTCTTGGTTTCGGCGGGTACGCGCTTCTGGTGATGGGCAATTTTCTCGGTATCAATCCGTTTGTCGCGGTGCCGATTGCCGCAGTGCTGACGATGCTGATTGCGTTACCGGTCTCCGTGGTGGCGTTCCGGTTGCAAGGCGGTTACTTTGCCATCGGCACGTGGGTCATTGCAGAAGTGTTTCGTCTGTCCGTCGCCAATGTCTCCTCGGTGGGAGGCGGTTCCGGCACGAGCCTGACTGCGCTGCGTACCGTTGAAAAGGCAACGCGGGTATCGGTGACGTTCTGGTTATGCCTGGTGTCGGCCTTCGCTTCGGTGGTGCTGGTTTACGTTTTCTTGCGCTCGCGGCAAGGCCTTGCACTGCTGGCAATCCGCGACAGCGAAGTCGGCTCAGAAAGCCAGGGCATCAACGTGCGTGCAACGAAACTCGGCGTGTACCTAGTCGCAGCGTTCGGCGCCGGACTGGCGGGGGCACTTTATTTTCTTGGCAACCTGCGCATTTCACCGGATGCAGCTTTCACTGTCAACTGGACGGCATTCTCGATTTTCATCGTCATGATCGGCGGCATCGGCACCATCGAAGGGCCGATCATCGGCGTGGTGCTGTTTTACTTGCTGAACAAATTTTTTTCCGATTACGGCACCTGGTATCTGGTCGGCCTGGGGCTGCTCGCAATCGTCGTAACGATCAGATTTCCGCGCGGCATCTGGGGTTGGGTCGCCCATCGCTACGACGTGCACTTGTTCCCGGTGCAGCGGCGCCTGGTGCTCTCGCCCGAGGCTGGCGTTGACAAACGTCCCTCGTTCGAGCAAGGCGGGACCGGTGAACTGAAATTACACAAGTTGCGATGACAACTCGTTCATCGCCAGATTGGATAGCAACCGAAGTCAGATGTAGGGGTCATGGGGGTCCATAAAGCAACAACGATGGTCGTTTACTCAAGGAGGAAACAAAATGGCTACACAGAAAACGAAAAGACAGAAAACTTCGCGCCGCGAATTTCTTAAAGCCGCCGGAGTCGGTACCGCAGCCGCGGGTTTTGGAGCGATTACCCTATCGAGCAAGCAAGCTGCCGCGGAAAGCTTTGATGCGGAGTACGACATCGTCGTCGCCGGCGGCGGCGGCGCCGGGTTGCCGGCGGCGTTGTTTTCACGCTGGCTGGGCAACAAGGTCATCGTGCTGGAAAAGGCCGGCACGCTTGGCGGCACATCGTTCAAGGCCGCGTACTGGTACTGGGTCCCTAATAATGCAGCGATGCAAAAGGCAGGCATCCCGGATTCCAAAGAGCATTTCTTGCGCTATGTCGCCCGCCTCAGTCAGCCGCAGTACTACGATGCAAAACATCCGCAGTATGGGCTGTCCGACTGGGAGTACAGCATGTGCGAAGCGATCTATGAAAGCTCATCCGTTGGTACCGAGTTGCTCTCGGAAAAGGGCGCGCTGCCTTACCGCCATGTCGCTCCAGTGCCCGACTATTTCGCCGAGATGGAAACCATTGGCGCAACCGGCCGCGTGCTGTTCCCGAAAGACGGCGCGGCTTCCATGTCAGACGGCGGCCAGGTCGCTACGCGTACTTTGTCGACCGCTTGCCGGCGCGATGGCGTGACCATCCGGACCGGACATCGCGTGCAAAAGGTGATCCGCAATGAAGCCGGCGAAGTCATCGGCGTCGAGGCCAAGAACGACGACGGCGTGGTCCGCATCAAAGCGCGCAAGGCGGTGATTTTCGCGACCGGAGGTTTCACGCATGATCCGGAGCTGCGCCGGAATTTCCTGTCTATCCCCGTCTATGGTGGTTGTGCCGCCATGACGAACGAAGGCGACTTCATCCGCATTTCGAGCACCTTGGGAGTACAGCTGCGCAACATGAATTATGCCTGGATGTGCCCGGTGTCATTTGAAAAGGCGATCGCGAAGGATCCGTCGATGATCGGCTGCTTCTCGGTAGCGGGCGACTCGATGATCTTCGTCGACAAGCGCGGCAAGCGGGTGGTCAACGAAAAACTGCACTACAACGAACTGGCGCAAAAGTTTTTCGAGTGGGACGGTGCGAACGCCGAGTTTCCGAACCTCATCTTGACTTCGATATGGGATCAGCGTGCGCAAGACAATTCCGCCAGCCATGAATACGGACGTTTGATCGTGCCGGCGGGCCTCGATGACCGCCACGTCATCAAAGGTGCAACGCTGGAGGAACTGGCTGCGAACATCGACGCGCGAATGCAGAAATATGCGGGTCAAAATGGCGGCATGCGCATCGCGCCTGACTTCGTCACCAATTTGAAGGCGACCGTCAAGCGTTTCAACGAATTCGCCAAAACGGGCAAGGATCTTGATTTTCATCGCGGCGAACGCGGCGTGGATTTGCTATTCAACGGCAACGTCAAGGAAGAACCGGGCCGCAAGAATCCGACTATGTGGCCGCTTAGCGAAAAAGGGCCGTACTACGCAGCCTTCGTCACCGGCGGCACGCTCGACACCAAGGGTGGACCGAAGACCAACCCCGAGGGCCAGGTGCTGGACATTGCGAACCAGCCGATACCCGGACTGTACGGTGTGGGTAACTGCGTAGCGTCGGCGTCCGGTCGCGCGTATTGGGCGGGCGGTGGTACGCTCGGGCCGATCATCGGCTTTGCTTATCGTGCGGCCAACCAGGCCAACCAGGAGCCGGTCAAAGGCTAAAGTGAGCGCGCTGTCGGGGCGGGGCTGCGCGGCCCGCCTCGATGTGCGCAGCCGGTGTATGGAGGACATGGTTTCCATTTGGAGGAAGGGGAAAGGATGATGAACAAGTTCGATGCTGTCGTAAAAACGCTGCTGAGCGGCGCCGCTGTCACGGCATGGGTTGCAGTATCGATGCCGTTGCTGGCGGCGGACGATCTGGCCGCGGCAAAAGAGTACACGGTTCGTTATTGCAGCCAGTGCCACACTTTCGAGAACGGAGAAAAGCACGGCCAGGGGCCGAACCTGTTTGGATTGATCGGGCGCGACGCAGCGTCCGCGCCGGGTTTCGTCTATTCGGATGGCATCAAGGAAGCGCTGAAGGGGAAGGTTTGGGATCAGGCCTTGCTCGATGCCTGGCTGACCGACACCCTTGCCGTCGCACCCAAGGCACAAATGATTTACTTCCAGGACGACCCGAAAGCGCGTGCGAAATTGATTCGCTTTATCGAGTCGCTGAAGTGATTTGATGAAGCAGCGTGATCTGGAGATTCACCCATGCGTAACCTGAACGAAGCCAACCTTACCGACGCGGTACTAGCGAAGCTTGAAGGCGCAAAGGATCCGCGCTTCAAGCAGATCATGGAAAGCTTGGTCCGGCACTTGCACGCGTTTATTCGCGAAACCGAGTTGACGGAACAGGAATGGATGACGGGAATCCAGTTCCTCACTGCAACCGGCCAGCGCTGCGACGACAAGCGTCAGGAGTACATTCTGCTGTCAGATACGCTCGGCGTATCGATGCTGGTGGACGCAATCAATCACCGCAAGCCGGGTGATGCAACGGAAACTACGGTGCTGGGACCGTTCTATGTAAACGGCGCGAAAGCCATGCCGATGTGGGCTGACATCGCCGCCGGCGCGCCCGGCGACCCGGCGTACGTGTCCGGCCGCGTTGTCGACGTCAACAACCGGCCGATTGCCGGGGCAATGCTGGATGTGTGGCAAACCGACGGTGAAGGGGTGTACGACGTACAGCGGCCAGGCGGCAATCAACATTACGCGCGCGGCCGTTTTACCACCGGAGCGGACGGCCGTTACGGTTTTAAAACCGTGAAGCCGGTCAGTTATCCGATTCCGACCGACGGCCCGGTCGGTAAAATGCTGCTCGGCATGGGGCGCCATCCCTATCGGCCGGCCCATGTGCATGTCATTGCGAGCGCGCCCGGATATGAGCGAGTAGCGACCCACTTGTTCGTCGAAGGCGATGCGTACCTGGATTCGGACGCCGTGTTCGGGGTCAAACATTCGCTGGTGGTCAACTTCAAAGCGCATCCGGCCGGCTCCACGCCGGACGGGAAGAAATCCAACTTGCCGTACTCCAGCGCAGAGTTTGATTTCAAGCTGGTCCCGGCTTGATGCAGGAGTGGCGTACTTGGCCGTTCGCACCGGAACCCGGCACGCTGCTCTGCAGGTTGACCGAGATCCCGGATAAGGGCGCGAGGGAAGTGGTATTCGGGGAGGGTTATGACTGCTTTCGCGTTCTGCTGCTGCGCTCGGGCGCCAGCGTAACGGCGTATCGCAACCGCTGTGCGCACGTTCATATTCCGCTTAATTATGAGCCACAACTATTCCATGTCATCGACGGCGAAGTGCTGATGTGCGCGCATCATGGCGCGATGTACCGCATCGTCGACGGAGTGTGCTTCGATGGTCCGTGCGAAGGTGCGAGCCTGACTCCGATTCCGATTGCAATCAGTGCCGACGCCGTCGTGCTGGGCTGATGGTTTTCTGTTTGGGATCCTTCCTGAAGTACCGCAAGTGACCACCGCATAAGAGGCAGCAGCGCTGTTGCACGCACGCGCCTCAAGCGCCAACGGTGTCTTACATATTGCATAGGCCGATCGCGGTAAGCTTCCGCACACCATGGTACAAATCGGCAAACCGCCTTGCGACGACGCAATCATCCGCCACGGCGCGCCGGCGCCGCTTCCCGCGGCCAACAAGCGCTGGGTCCTGATTGCGACCATCATCGGTTCGAGCATGGCGTTCATCGACGGGACCATCGTCAATGTCGCGCTGCCAGCGATCCAGCACGATTTGCAGGCAACCGCATCCGATATGCAGTGGGTGGTCGAATCTTATGCGTTGTTCCTGGCATCGCTGTTGCTGATTGGCGGCGCGCTGGGCGATCACTTCGGACGGCGCAAAATCTTTATGGCAGGCGTCGCGTTATTCGTAGCTGCCTCCGCCGGCTGCGCGGTTTCCGGCAATGTCAGAATGCTGCTATTTGCGCGCGTACTGCAAGGCGTCGGCGGCGCACTGCTCGTGCCTGGAAGCCTTGCGTTGATCAGTGCCGCATTTCCAGAGCAGGAACGCGGCCGGGCCATCGGGATGTGGTCTGGTTTCAGCGGCATCACCGCGGCACTCGGGCCAGTGCTGGGCGGCTGGCTGGTAGACCGTTATTCCTGGCAGTGGGCTTTCCTGATTAACATTCCTCTTGCGCTGGCGGTTTTGCTTATCTGCTGGATGCATGTCTCGGAAAGCCGAAGCAATGCGCCGCGCGCGCTGGACGGTTGGGGTTCACTGCTCGCGACCATCGGACTCGGCGGTGTGATTTACGCGTTCATCGAGGCGCCCATCGCGAACTGGCGTTCCGCCGAGGTGCTTTCTGCGCTGTTGATCGGTAGCGCGGCCATGGTGGCATTCGTTGCGGTCGAATTGCGCGTGCGTACGCCCATCGTGCCGCTGCCGCTGTTCCGCAACCGCAACTTCGCGGGTGCGAATCTGCTGACGTTCTGGCTGTATGCGGCGCTTGGTGGCGCGCTGTTCTACTTTCCGTTGAACCTCATCCAGGTGCAGCGATATTCCGCGAGCGCCGCAGGAGCCGCGCTGGTGCCTTTCATCCTGATCATGTTCATGCTATCGCGCTGGGCGGGCCGGTTGGTGGATCGGGTCGGATCGAAATTGCCGCTCGTCACTGGACCTGCGATTGCGGCCTGCGGATTTGCGCTGTTCGCGTGGCCGAGCATCGGTGGCAATTACTGGCTGACATTTTTCCCGGCGGTCGTCGTGCTTGGCGTAGGAATGTCGTTGACAGTGGCGCCGCTGACCACGACTGTCATGAATTCAATCAGCCAGGACATGGCGGGCGTCGCGTCTGGCGTGAACAATGCCGTGTCGCGTACGGCATCATTGCTCGCGATAGCCGTATTCGGAATCGTCATGGCGCAGGTGTTCCACTCCAGCCTGCATTCCAGCTTGCAGCAGATGGGCGTGTCGCACGAAATCGTGGCATTCCTCGCGGGTCAGGAAGGCAAACTTGCCGGCGCACAATTGCCTATTGATCTCGACGACGGCAGTGCCGCCATGTTAAGACGCGCGATCGGCCAAGCTTACGTGTCCGGGTTCCGCTGGGTAATGGTCATTAGCGCCGGTCTGGCGCTGGTCAGCGCGCTGGCCGCATGGCTGATGATCGATAGCAAACCCCCTACGAGCGATGCGAAGCGCTGAATCGCCCGCAGCAGTTGTGCGCGCATTACGTATGCTGCTGACTTACCTGGCCGTGCCACAGTTACTACCGCGCATCTCGTTCCATCACCAGGGGCTGCTCAGGATGCATCCAGAATGCAAGCACGGCACCCACTGCCATCAGTGCCATGGAACCGATGAACGGCAACGTCCAGTTGCCCGTCATGTCGATGATCAAACCCGCGACCACGGGAGAAACGATCGCTGCAAAAGCGGAGCCGACATTCATCAAGCCACTGGCAACGCCCGAATACTCCGGTGCGATGTCCATCGGAATCGCCCACATGGGCCCAATGGTAAGTTCCGCGAAAAAGAAGCCGAGGCTCAGGCATACCGCAGCGACAACGACATCCTGCGTAAGCAGCAGAGGCAATAAAGACAGCATGGCGGCGGACATGCCGAACACGACGAGATTGCGGCGTGCGACTTGCCGGCGCCCCGTCTTGCGAAGCAGCCAGTCGCTCACGAGCCCGCCTGCCGTGTCGCCGAACACGCCGGCGAAAAAGACGCCGGAAGCAAACAAGGCGGAATGCTTCAGGTCCATCTTGTAGTTCTGCAGGAAATAGATCGGGATCCAGCTCAGGAACAACCACAACGTCCAGCCGTAACAGAAATACACCAGGGTCACCGGCGCCATGCGCCGGGCAAGACGCGACCAGGGCACCGGGCGACCCGCGCGGTCGCCCGAGTACGGCGGAAGCTTGTCGATCTCACCCTGCGTGATGCGCGGATGGTCCTTGGGATCGTCGCGGAAATAGAATATCCAGACAATCGCCCACACCATGCTGATCGCGCCAAGCACAAAAAAAGAGCCGCGCCACGTCATCGCAACCATTAGCCACGCAACGATGGGTGGCGTGATTGCATTGCCGATGCGCGCGAATGCATGTGTGATGCCCTGCGCGAAACCACGTTGTGATGGCGCGCTCCAGTTCGACATGGCACGCGTCGCAGCCGGAAACGTCGCACCTTCGCCAAGACCCAACAGCACGCGCGCCGCTAGCAGCGACACCAGTCCGCCTGCGAAACCAGTCAATATTGTCGCGCCCGCCCAAACTATCCCGCAGACGAACAAGGTACGCCGAGCACCGAAGCGGTCGCCGAACCAGCCGCCGACGACCTGGAACACCAGATAAGGATACGCAAAGGCCGAAAACACGAATCCGACCTGCATGTTGCTCAAGCCGAGTTCGCCCTTGAACGCCGCCGCAGCCGTGCTGACGTTCACACGGTCGACGTACGTGATGAGGTACATCAGGCACAGCATTGCGAGCACGCCATGACCCGCCGTAATTTTTTTGAAATGCATGGCGTCGAAACTAAAACGAATCCTGGAAATCAGGCTTTCGCGCCGCGATAGAAATTGACCATCTCGGTATTGTCGCGGTCGCCCAGTCCATCGGCCACCATCTTGCGGAACGACTCGGTAACACCGGCCGTGACAGGCATGGGCGCGCCGACGTGGCGGGCCAGGTCGTGAATCAGTTCGAGGTCTTTCAGCATCAGCGAAACCCGCCCGGTGATTGCGAAATCCGATTTCACCATTTTGGGAAACATTTCCTGCAATTGTCTTGAGTCCGCCCGGCCGCCCGCCAGCGCTTGCGGAATCTTTGCCGCATCGATGCCGGCGCGCTCGGCAAATGCACAAGCCTCCGCAAGGACGGCAAGGCCGGTGGAGACCAATACCTGATTGATCATCTTGGTGGATTGGCCGGCTCCAGTCGGCCCCATCAGCGTTGCCCGGGCCGACAGAGCATCCCAAAGCGGGCGTGCGCGCTCAAAGATATCCGGCTGACCGCCCACCATGATGGCCATGCGTCCCTCGAGAGCTGCCGGCGCGCCTCCGGAGATCGGCGCATCCAGCCACGCCATGCCGCACTGGGCCAGCAGACGTTTTGCCATATCCTGCGTGTGCGCTGCTGCGCATGTTGACATGTCGACCAGCACCTTGCCCGGCGCTCCCGCTGCAGCGACCCCGCGCGCGCCGAATACGACATTTTCCAGCGCGGCACCGTCGCTCACGCAGGTAAGGACGAAGATATTGTTGCGGGCAATATCCTGCGGCGTAGGCGCTTCCGTTGCGCCGGCGGCAACGAGAGCCGAAAGTTTCGCGCGGTCGCGATTCCACACGGCCGGCGCGAATCCGCAATCGATAAGGCGCCGCACGATCGCGGCACCAAGCACACCGGCTCCAATGCAGCCGACGCGGGGTTTTTCAGTACTCATGATTGGGCTCCTGGATCTGCATCAAAGATAAGGCTGCGCCAGACGAACAATGCCATCGCGCAATTTCACCGGCAGGCTGCGGTTTTCAAGCGTCTCGATGGTGAGCAATTGCGAGGCCGCAATCTTCGCATCCGAGACCTGCATCAGGCGGGAAACCAGTTCCTCCGAATAACATTCGACCACATACTCGAAGTTCAGGCGCAGGCTGCGTGGGTCCCAGTTCGCCGAGCCAATAAGGCACCACAGGCCATCCACGAGAAATAATTTCGAATGGTCGAATGGCGGAGGAGACAAATATACGCGGCATCCCCAGCGCACGATTTGCGTGAGTTGCGCCATGGCGGCCCATTGCACGAAGCGCAAATTGCCGTGTGCCGGCAACAAGATTTCCACGCGCACGCCGCGCAATGCCGCAACCCGCAGCGCATCGATCAGCGAAGGATCCGGCAGGAAGTAGGGCGTGACAATGCGAATGGAGCGTGTTGCCTGCGACAGCGCGCCCAGCATTGTCAGCAGCAAGGCCTCGAAATCTTCATCGGGCCCATCGGCGATGCCGCGCGCAAGTACCGAACCAGCGGGCGGTACAGTGGGAAACCATGCCGGACCGGCAAGCTGTTCCCTGGTGACGAAGTTCCAGTCGAATGCAAGCGCGCTCATCAATTGGCTTACAACCGGGCCGCGGATTCGGAAATGGATGTCCTGCTCCTTGTCCCGAGTATCCAGAGCCAGCAAGCAACGATCGCGAATATTCATTCCGCCACAAAAGCCGATCGCTCCGTCCACAACCATGATCTTGCGGTGGTTGCGCAAGTTGAAATACGGATGGCGCCATGGAATGGCAGGTGCGAGGAAGCGCGCCGCCGTAATGCCATGTTCGCGCAGCTCCGGAACAATCTGCGGATGGCTGTAGCGGGCGCCAACGCCGTCAACCAGCACCCGCACTGAAACGCCTCGCTGCGTCGCGCGTTCCAGCGCGTCGATAAATTTGTCGGCGACCAGTCCCCGGTCGAAGATATAAGTCGCCAGCGCGACGCTGGTCTTCGCGTTGTCGATTGCACCCAGCATGGCCGGATAGGCCTCGTCGCCATTGACCAGAATATCGATCGCATTGCCGCCGGCAAGGGGTGCCTTGGTGATCGCGCCGACCAGCGTTGCCAGCGGCCGCAATATTTGCGGCACGGATTCAGGCAGCGCGACTTCGTAAGGCAAAAGCGCAAACGGCCGCGGCTCCTGTATCCAGAAAAACACCCGCCCACGGCGCATGCGACCGGCTTCACGCCGAATGCGGTTTATACCGAATAATGCATAGAGTGCGGAGCCGACTACCGGGGTCAGCCACACAAGACCCACCCAGCCAATCGCGGCGCGTACATCGGGCTTGGTCAGCACGACGTGGGTGGAGACGGTCGCAGCCAGCACCACATGGAAAATGGTGAACAGGCTGATGTCCAAAAACGGCGTGTCAATCATCCTGGCGAGGCGCGTGTTTTGAACGAATGGTTGCTGATTGCGAGATGTCGTGGTTGGAGCGCGAAGCGTGCGGTGGCCTAACGCATACTTGTCCGTGCATCCCGGTCAACGAGCGTACGGTGTGTGATTTTTTCCAGCGTACTCAGCGGCGATAGTTCCGGATGGTACTGCGCTGCAATCGGCAAGTGGATCGTTTGCTCGAACATGTACTGGCCCGACATGGCGGCGTGCAATACCTGGTCCGAGAAACAAATCCACGTCGTACCCGGTGCAAAATGTACTTCCTGCTGGGGGGAATCACGCTGGTAATCCAGGTCTGCTTTCATGCCGTCATGCAGGTGCAGCATGATGTGATCGTAGCTGCTGCGCGGAGCCTTGGTGATTCTCAACGCGTGCAGCAGCTTTGCGGACAACGGCAATTGGCGCGGAATGGCGGGCATGAAATGACGCGCGGCGCTTTCGAACGGTTCACCTACGCGCCACACGCGTGGCTCGCCCCGGTTATTCACATTGGTAAATACGCGCAGAATCCTTTTGCCATGATTCGGTCGGGACGGAAAAGCGTCGACGTGCAGGCGCGAGTCGTCCTTGCGCCATGAACGCGGCGCACCGGTCACGAGGCCGGGCCGAAAACTCGTCCTTGCCTGCTTCAGATATTCGCGGTACCTCGGAAACATCCGCGTGATGAGATCGGTAGCCTGTTCCGAGTAACGGCGAATCATGCTCGCCAGACCGGACATTGCTTCGGGGGAACCGCTTGCTCCTTTTACGCTATCGCCTTCCAGACTGATATTCTTGCGTTTGCCGCTGAGCCAGGCAGGCGACAAAAATTCCTGCTCGGCTTCCGATAATTGGAATCGCATATTGGGCAAACAGAGCACTTTGCCTTTTTCCAATGACATGGCCAGATGCTCGCTCAGTTCCGGCGGTACTTGCGGCCGCCAGTTATCCAGGTCGAGTGTCAGCACCGGCTCGATCAGCGGTACGCGGGATGCCATGGATACTCCTGTTGTTTGATTCAACCGGCTGGTACGGCTGCAGCTCAGAACGTATTCTATTTTATTCAAGCACGATGTCAGCGTACCTGACAAGCTGGCATGGGCTGCGGATTTTTTTAACTGTCTAGCGCCTGCAATATGCGGCTGAAGAATTCATCGGCGTAATCAGCATCGATCCAGCGCACCACCAGCACCATGCGATGCTGCGGTTCCATCCAGGTGAAGGATGCGCCCGCGCCAATGGCAAAGTAACTCGATTCCGGCACGCTCGGGAATATGCGGCGTGCATGGTTCAGCCAGACCAGATATCCGTAAAACGGCGCAATCTCACAGGGCGTGCGCATGCGTTCGACCCACTTAGCCGAAATAATTCGTTCACCGTTGGCCAGGCCATCATCGAGCAGCAACTGCCCAACGCGTGCTTGATCCAGACTACTGATTGACACACCGCCGCCCCAATGCGTGCCGCCGGGCACCGACTGCACGCGCCGTCCGTTCAGTTCGATCCAGGCGTTGTCGTATCCCACCCAACGCCAATCATCGCTGGCGCCGATGCGTTGCATGATGCTTTCGCGGAAAACATCCGGCAACGGCCGTCCGAACAGATGCAGCAACGCGAGCGAAAGCTGATTGATGCGCACGTCGTTGTATTCCCAGAATGAGCCCGGCTTCTGCAAAGGACGCGCATCGCCTTTCCGCCCCTGAGGCTTGCCGCCCTGAAACTGCAATATGCGGTAGCGATCGACCTGGTCCGGAATACCGAGGCATGAGCCCTGCCATTCGCTGGTTTGTTGCAGCAGGTGAGCCCAGGTGACCTCCACATTGCGGCCGTCATCGAATCCCGCTTGCGCGACGCGCAGTCGGACCGGTTCGTCAATGTCCGGCAGCAGACCGCGATCGTGCGCGACGCCTGCCAGCAGCGCGAGATAGGTTTTCGCGATGCTGAACGTCAAATCGGCGCGCGCGGGTTCTCCCCAAGACACGAGCGTCTTGCCCTGCAGCAGTATCGTGCCGGATACCGGGCCGCGCACATGCACGGGGCCAAACAAGCGGTTCCAGGGCGCGGGGTCTTCATGATGGATGCCCCATTTGTCGCCGATCTCTCGGCTCCACGGTGTTTCATGGTCGACCGCAAACTGCACGGCTTGTTCGAGTTCACTCGTGCGCATGAAAGAAAACGGTGGTTGTTGTCCATGGATTATCAGCCGATTTCGTGACGGCTGCACCGTATTACGGGTTGTACCGCAAAGAAGCGGTCAGGCGAAGTGAAGCCTCAGAACGCTTCTTCCCAGGGCAGGCTAAGCTTTACTGCCGAGTTGATCAGGCCAACCATGCTGTAGGTCTGCACGAAATTGCCCCATTGCTCTCCGGTCTTGGGGTCAATGTGTTCCGACAATAATCCATGCGGGTTGCGGTGTGACATCATGGTCTGGAACAGCTCGCGCGCTTCTTCCTTGCGCCCGGTTGCCGCAAGCGCATCGATGTACCAGAACGTGCACACCAGAAAAGCATTCTGCGGCACGCCGAAATCGTCCTCCTCGCCGTAGCGGAACACGAAGTCACCTTGCTTCAGTTCCTTTTCCACCGCCGCCATTGTTGCGCGAAATCTCGGGTCATCCGCCGCAATGAAATGCAATTCCGGCAACAGCAACAGGCTGGCGTCCAGGCCGTCGCCGCCAAAAGATGCGCCCAGAATGCCGCGCTTCTCGTTCCATGCACGCGTGCAGATCTCACGATGCATGCGATCTGCATGGCCACGCCAGTAGCGCGCTCGATCCTTCAATCCGATCTGCGCGGCGATGCGGGCCAGCCGGTCACAGGCCACCCAGCACATGACACTGGAAAAAGTATGCACCCGGGAAGTACCGCGCAATTCCCACAGACCGGCGTCCGGCTCGCTGAAGACCTGCTGCGCGATTTCCCCGAGACGCTCTAACCGCCGGAATAGATCCGCATTACCGGGGCGGTTCATGCGACGATCGAAGAACACGTGCGTTGCCGCAAGGATGGCCGAGCCGTACACATCGTTTTGTACTTGCAGATAAGCCAGATTCCCCAGGCGCACCGGCCCCATGCCCCGGTAGCCGCTGAGCGTTGTCACCGTTTCCTCATGCAGCGCGGGATGGCCGTCGATGCGGTAAACCGGCTGCAGCCTGCCGTTTGGCGCGCCGGCCGCTACATTGATGATGTAGCCGAGGTAGCGTTCCATGGTCTGTGTCGTGCTGAGCCGGTTCAGCGCATTAATGACGAAGTAAGCGTCCCGCAACCAGCAATAGCGATAATCCCAATTGCGGCCGCTGTCGAGCGCTTCCGGAATCGAAGTCGTCATCGCGGCGATGATTGCGCCGGTGTCCTCGAACGCGTTCAGTTTGAGGCTGATGGCGGCGCGAATGACGGCTTCCTGCCATTCGAATGGCACGGCCAGATTGCGCACCCAGTCGTTCCAATAGTTCAGCGTTTCATCTTCGAAGCGCCGGCCAACTTCACGCACGCCGGCCGGCACGGTTTCGTCGGGGCCGAGCAGCAGCGTGATTTCCTCATCCAGAAAAAACGTAGTCTCCTGTAGCAATGCCGTAATCGAAGCATCCGTGGTGAGGCGCAACACCACGCCTGAAGTGATGTAGCGGATATGATTGCTGCCATACGTCACCGACGCGCGTTGCGCTCCCCAGTTCGATGCGGGCCGCAAGCGCAATCGCAGGCGTGGGCTGCCGGCGATGCGTTTGACTCTTCGTACCAGCATCATTGGGCAGAAAATGCGGCCATGCTGCTCGAAGCGCGGCGCGAAGTCGGTCAGCTCAACGGCGCCGCCTTGCTTGTCGTACAGCCTGGTAATCAGGATCGGCGTGTCGGGTACATATTGCTGTTCGGTACGGTCGTGGTCCAGGATGTCGATGCCCCAGAGGCCTATGGCGTCTGGTTCATTCTTGCCCTGCAGCAGGGTGCAGAACAACGCGTCGCTATCGAAGCGCGGGAAACAACCCCAGACAATTTCGCCCTCGGCATTGATCAGCGCGCCAATATTGCAATTGCCGATCAAAGCCAGATTCAGGTCGCTCATCACTTTCCTTGTTGGAGAAATTCGGTATAGGCCGTGAGCCATCGCCGTACGCTGTGCGCATCGCACAGGTGCCACCGTGCACGCGAATCGCCGTGGCCGACTTTGATCGAATGGCCGCCCGCGAGGTTGACTACCGTAAAGCCATCTTCATCGGTCGCGTCATCGCCGATGAATACTGGCACGCGCCCTGCGAAAGGCGCCTCCATCATGAAATCGGCAATAGCCGTTCCTTTGTCCCGTCCGCCGGGCTTCAGTTCATAAACCATCTTGCCGGCGATTAACTGGAACTCGCGTCCGAGCCGGCTGAGCAGTTCCCGCATGGTGAATTCCGCCCATTCGCGCAACTCTGGCGCGCTCCGGTAATGCAGCGCGAGACTCAGGCCCTTATGCTCAACCAAAATGCCTTCGCGCAAACGTGCTTCCTGTTCGAGTGCCTGTGCGGCGCAACTGATGCGATTGAGCCGGTCGGTAGCGCGCGTGATGCGTCCCAGACTGTCCCGGCGTTCCAGTCCGTGCTGGCCGGCGGCAGGGAACTGCATCGGCCCGAACAGCCGGTCGAGATCGGACAGGTTACGCCCGCTGATCAACGCAACGGCGTGGCCGTTCAACCGATGCGCGACTTCGAGCATGCAGTACAGTCCGCGCGACACCGTTACGCCATCTGGATTTTGCGCGATATCGAGCAGCGTGCCGTCCACATCCAGGAAAAGCGCCCAGTTGTCGGCGAATTGCGGCACGCGCTCGTGATCGAGCGTTCGCTCCGGATTATTCATGAGACCACTTCTCGCGCACGCCGCAGCAAGCGCTTGCCGTAGGAAACATCACTGCCATGGCGCAGCACGCGCGTGCGTCTGCGCATGACCGATGCATCGAGCAGCATGCGGCCGGCCCAGCGGTAAACATTGAACTCTTGGATCAGCGACCGCATGCTGCGCATGCGGTCGCGCTGTTCGCCGGCCGGCATGGTCAACGCAACCCGTAACGCGGAAGCAAACTGATCCATGTTGTACGGATTGATGATCAGCGCTTCGGCGAGTTCACGCGAAGCCCCGGTGAATTCGCTGAGTATCAGTACGCCTTGTTCATCATCGCGCGCGGCCACGAATTCCTTGGCCACGAGGTTCATGCCGTCATGCAGGCTGCTGACAACGCAGACGTCGGCGCCGCGGTAATACCGGTAAACCTCCTTGGCTACGACGTTTTCCATCCGCAGAATGATTGGCGTGTAACCTTCGCGGCTGAAGCGCTTGTTGATGCGAGCCGCTTCATCGCGCACGTCTTCGAGAAAGTGGCGGTATTCCGGAATTGTTGCGCGGCTCGGTGCGCCGATCTGCACCAATGTCAGCTTGCCCACCCACTCTGGCTCCAGCTCGAACAAACGCTCCAGTGCGAGAAAGCGCTCCAGGATGCCCTTGGTATAGTCGAGGCGGTCCACGCCAACCGCGAGTTTGAGTTCCGGGCTCAGGCCGTGACGTTGCCGCAACCATTCGGCGCATTCCTTCACGGATGGCAGGCCTTCCAGGCCTGACAGCGGCCATTCGATCGAAATCGGGTAGCGCTTGACCAGCGTGCGCATTCCCATGTGCGTTACGCCGTTGGTCTCCCGGTCCACGCGCGCTTCGAGGAAGCGGTCAACTGTATCGAGGAAATTATTGCAGTGATAGCGGGTATGGAATCCCAGAATGCTGCTGCCGAGCATGCCCGCGAGGATCTGATCCGCCCACGGACAAATGCCGAATGCTTCAGGGTTGGGCCATGGAATGTGCCAGAACGCGATGATAGTGGCATCAGGCAGGCGTTCGCGAATCATCGCCGGCAAAAGCGCAAAGTGATAGTCCTGCACCAGCACCACCGGGTCTTGCGTGCGAGCTTCCTCGATAATAACGCGCGCAAACTTGCGGTTGACCTCGACGTAGGCTTCCCAGTCGAGCGGCCGAAATACCGGGCGCGTATGTGCAATGTGACATAGTGGCCACAATCCCTCGTTGGCGAAGCCAAAGTAATACCCGTTCTCTTCCGCTTCGCTTAGCCAGACCCTGCGAATGTCGTAGGTCTCCTTCCCGGGCGGCACGGCAATGTGGTCCTTTCTATCCACGACATCGCGGTCAGCGGATCCGCTGCCATGCGCGATCCAGGTGCCCGAGCACGCCAGCATGACGGGTTCCAACGCCGTAATCAGGCCACTGGCAGGACGCTGTACCTGGATCGAATTGTCCGGCGCGCGTACGTGGATATAGGGTTCGCGATTGGAAACAATAAGAAATTCGTCGCCGTGCAAGTCTTCGCGAAGGATGGTGCGCAATGCGTCGCGGTTCCAGCTCATCTGGCTTTCATCGCGCATGCGCCGGTCACGGCCAAGGTCGCGTATTAGTGCCTGCAGATCTTTCGCGACCGGACGCATTTCCGCCGGCCCCGCATCCGGCTTCGCCAGCCATTCTCCGGTCAGCATGACGCGCATGCCCTTCATCCAGCCCCACCAGCTGATCTGGGCCACCGCCACCGTCACCAACGAAATGACAACACCGAGCGCAGCGAACAGGTAAAAAACGTAACGGCGTGTGTCCGCGCTGCGATGTTCGATAAAGCCCATGTCGTGCAGCAGCACAAGCTTTCCGAGTTCGTTGCCGTCCGTGCTGACGATTGGCGAAATGGCTGCATGCAGCGAACCTTGCGGCAGATGCAGCACCGTCCCCGCTCCGGGCGTGAGTTTCTGCAGCGTGCGGCAAGTTACTGCTGCAGGAAACGTAAAGGTCTTGTAGGCCAGTTCACCTTGCTCATTGCAGAAGCCCATCGCAAGCAGGCGTTCGTCTCGCACCATGTTTTCAAACAGCTTGACTATGCGCTTGCCCTGTCCAGCGGGGACCAGATCACGCAGCGATTCGTCTACCGCCTTCGCAATGACTACCGTGCGCGCGTCGAGGTCACGCACGAACCAGCGCAGCGTGAGCTGATCTGCAAGCTGCGTGACGCCATAAGCAACAGCAGCCAGCACAGCCAACAGGGGGAGGACGAAACGCAGTGAAAGTCTCATTTGCACTCCAACCCGGCAAACTGTGGGCGCAAGCGAGCGCGGACCAAAGGGCCGGCGCTCAAGGGAACTATCAAGTCAGGTGGGAGACAGTCGGGCAAAGGCACAAGTTCCGCGATTTATGTGCGGGCGGAACGAGCAATAAACACCGGCCCGCCGCTTCTGGCACCGCAGGTTTGGTAAGATCGCGCTCCTTTGCCTTTGTGTGCCCTGTTGTTAGTTTTCTTCTCCTTGTTCTGAATCGTATCTTTGGCATGCCTGGTATCAGGATCACTCAGGAAGCGGGCGTGCGTTATCTGCAGTTCGGCGCGCATTGGATCCAGGGCGCGATGCGCGTCAACCGGCCCTGGTCGCTCGAGCTCGAGTACACGCGCGACATGATGTTTCCATTACTGCTGCGTCCGCCAACCTGGCCGCGCAGTGTGCTGTTGATCGGGCTTGGTGCTGCGTCATTGACCAAATTTCTGCACCGGTACCGCCCGCATGCGAAGCTCGATGTCGTCGAAATAGATCCATTGGTACTCCTGGCCGCATGGGAATCCTTCCGACTGCCGCAGGAAAACCGGAAGTTGCGCATCGAGATTGACGACGGCTACAGATTCGTTGCGACCGTGCGCAAGCGCTACGACTTGATATTGGTCGATGGTTTCGATGCCAAAGTCCGCGCTGGAGATCTGGACTCGTCCGCGTTCTACCGCAATTGCCATGCGCGCCTTGCCGTGCGCGGATGGCTTGCCACGAATCTCGTCAGCCGGCGCGGGAGACCCACAGCGAGCATCCAACGCATAGGTAAAGTTTTCCAGGGCGCCTTGGTGGCGCTACCGCCAAACGAAGCCAACACAATTGTGCTGGCCACCGCTGGTGAATCGGTTCGCGTGCCGGGCGAAGCGCTCTATAGTG
>JBJMWI010000167.1:0-17536 GCA_045810225.1 Burkholderiales bacterium | reverse complement strand
CGGCCTGCTTGCGTGCCTTGTGGAGTCCGCATGCGGTACAGGCGGACACGGAGGAGTTCAGGGCGGTCCACTCCATGGCTTGAATCTTCGCCGCTCGGTCCGCAACTCCGTCTGCGGGACGAGACTCCGTCCCACGATCCGTCAGTAGATCAACATTGGTCTCATGCGCTTCGCGGCGCACCCATAGCGGAGACAGGCCCAATTCGCCGATGATGAAGTCGCGGCGGGTCACAACGCCATACCCATCAAAATAGCGTCCTCACGGCCACGACCCATCGGGTAGTAGCCACGCCGCACGGTGATTTCACGGAAACCAAATCCGATGTAAAGCCCGCGAGCGGCACTATTGGAAGGCCGGACTTCCAGAAACAACTGTGCCGCATCGCTGGCACGCGCTATATTTGTAAAATGCTGGAGAAGCATGCGGCCATATCCGCGACGTTGCCACGCCGTTGCCACGCTCAGGTTCAGCAGATGTGCTTCCCGCACACCGATCATCAGCACGCCGTAACCAGCCAGTGTCCCGTTGCATTCAACGACCCAGCAACTGTAGCCAGCAGCTAGCGAATCGCTGAAATTTCCGCGCGTCCATGGATGTGAATAAAGCGCAGGTTCCAGGTCCATCACGCGGTCGAGGTCCGTGGCCAGCATCGGACGGAATTCAGGCAGATTTTCGAGTTGCGCGCTCATTGGCGTTCATGCATTTTAAGCGCGACCTTGTCACGCACATAGAACGGGAGGGCCTGTTCCGCAGGCATGCCGCCACCGGCGGCCAGTACCGGCATTGCCAGTTTCGCAATCGACCGGGCGTGTGGATAAAGCGTTGGTTCAAATCGTAGCAACTGCCCGTCATAGCGCCTGGTCAGCAAGTCACCGTAAACGGCAAATCCGTTCCCAGACCCCAGCCAGCCGTCCCCTTCTAGCAAAGGTGCCGAGGATACTGGCCCGACAGCAGGCGGCGTCAATTCGACCCAGCCCGCTTCATGCCGCCGGTACGTCGCATGATAAATTTCCCCCATACGGGCATCGAGGCAAGCAAGAACGTGCGTCCCACCCACTTCTTCCGCTAACGCAGCCAGCGTCCCAACCGGAACGACAGGAAGTTCCGCACCGAACGCGAGTCCCTGCGCGACGCCGCATGCGATTCTGATGCCCGTAAAGGAACCCGGACCCGCACCAAATGCAATGCCATCGAGTTGTCCCACTGCCATTCCGGCAGCGAGGAGCAATTGCTCAATCATCGGCAAGACGAGTTCGGAGTGCCGCTGGACAGCGTGGATTTCGAGATGAGTAAGTTGTTGTCCGTTACGCAGCAGCGCGACTGAACAATACTCTGTGGAAGTATCGAGTGCGAGAAGATTCAATGCCGGTCCGCTAGCCGCGGGACGAACGATGCGTTGTGGCGGCTGATTTTAGCTGAAGCATGAGCACGGCGTTTAGTTAGTTATAATTGGATGGTCGGTAGCCGGACGCAAATTCAGGTGCGTTGACGTTCCACTGGCTTCGCCACTACATAGAACGATAAATAACCATCCGGGGGAGTTCCCATGAAGAGCATTCGCCGGCTCGGTGCAACGCGCGTTGTTTACTATCGCCTTCGGTAGGCCAGCAGCTTAACCCGCAGACACATTATTGATTTCCGGGATTTATCGATATGGAGCTATCTGTAAAGGGACGCCGCGTGCTGATTACAGCCGGGGCGGCCGGCATAGGCCGCGCAATGACCGACGTCTTCCATAATGCGGGCGCCCGAGTGCATATCTGTGATGTCATCCAACCGTCCATCAATGAAACCAGGAAGGCTTTCCCGGGCGTTACTGCAACGCTGGCCGATGTATCGAAACTCAAGGACGTAGATCTACTCTTCGCTGAAGTCAGACAGCAACTAGGCGGACTCGATTGCTTAATCAATAACGCCGGGATTGCAGGCCCGACGGGAAAAGTTGAAGACATCCCGGTGGAAGAATGGGAGCGGTGCATCGACGTGGACCTAAACGGCATGTTTTATTGCACTCGGCTCGCCATGCCATTGCTTAAGGCGGCCGGTGGTGGCTCCATCATCAACTTGTCGTCCGCGGCTGGTCGCCTTGCGTTTCCATTTCGCACCCCGTATTCCGCCGCCAAATGGGGTGTCGTTGGCTATACCAAGAGCCTGTCCATGGAAGTCGGACCCGACAACATCCGCGTGAATGCCATCCAGCCTGGCGTAGTAGAGGGTGAGCGCATCAATCGGGTCATTGAAGCCAAGGCCAAGACCCTTGGGATCAGTTTCGATGAACAGAAGAAAATTTCGCTGGAACGGGTATCCATGCATCGCATGGTCAGCCCCTATGACATCGCTAACATGGCACTGTATCTTGCCAGTGATATCGGAAGGAACATCACCGGCCAGGCGATTTCAGTATGCGCAGGCGTGGAAATGTTGGGATAACGAATAATCAGCAGAGAGCAGAGAACAGAATGGAAAAGATTGCCATTATTGGTTGCGGTCTGATCGGCCGCGCTTGGGCGACGGTCTTCGCGCGTGCGGGCCATTCTGTCAAGCTTTACGATTCCGCGTCGGGCGCAGCAGAACAGTCCCTTGCGCTCATCAGGGAAGGCCTTCAGCAATTGCACGAATTTGGACTGATCGCTGAATCGGCCGATATCGTACTTAGTCGCATCAGCACGGCCACCACGCTGGTGGAAGCGGTAAGGGGCGCGGACTATGTGCAGGAGAACACCGCCGAAAGACTGGATGTGAAACGTGAGGTCTACCGCGAGATGGACGCCGCAGCACCGGCGCATTGCATTCTCGCGAGTTCTACTTCAACAATTCAGACATCGCGCTTCAGTGAAGACCTCAAGGGACGTCATCGTTGCATTGTGGCGCATCCCGTCAATCCTCCCCACATCGTTCCCGTAGTGGAGATCTCGCCCGCTCCCTGGACCAGCGCGGACGTCGTGGCAAAGACGCGCGCGCTACACGAAAAAGTGGGCCAGGTCGCAATCACGGTCAAGAAAGAAGTTGAAGGCTTCGTTTTGAACCGCCTGCAGGCTGCCCTGTTGCTGGAAGCCTGGCGGCTGGTAAAGGAAGATTACGTTTCAGTGGAAGATTTGGACAAGTGCATCAAGGACGGCCTGGGGTTGCGCTGGTCGTTCATGGGCCCATTCGAAACCATCGACCTCAATGCCCCCGGGGGCGTGCCCGATTATGCAAAACGCTATGGCCCCGCCTTGCACGGGATGATGAGCAACACGACCAGCGCGCAATGGGATGATGCACTGATCGCCAAGGTCGAGGGCGAGCGCCGCAAAATCATGCAGCAAGACGAACACGCGGAACGCGAGGCTTGGCGCGATCGCCGCTTGATGGCGCTGATTGCGCACAAGCGCGAGGCGGTCAAGAAAATCGGCAACTGAACCAGGTTACGGGAGAACGAACGTGGCAAACAAAGTCATCATCACCTGTGCCGTAACCGGCGCGATTCATACGCCGTCCATGTCACCGCATTTGCCCATCACACCGGATGAAATCGCTCAGGCGGCCATTGGAGCGGCACAGGCAGGCGCGGCGGTGGTGCACTTGCATGCGCGAGAACCGAAGGACGGACGTCCGACGCAAGACCCGAAGATGTTCCTGCAGTTCTTGCCAAAAATTAAAGCTGCTTGCGACGTGGTGATCAATCTCACCACTGGCGGCGCGCCGACGATGAGCATCGAGGACCGGCTGCAACCCGCATTGCAACTGAAGCCGGAAGTCGCTTCGCTCAACATGGGGTCCATGAACTTCGGCCTGTACGAAATGATTCCGCGCGTCACGCAGTGGAAATACGAGTGGGAAAAGCCCTACCTCGCTGGCTCGGATGAACGCATTTTCAAAAATACGTTCAAGGATATCGCCCATATTCTGCAATCATGCAGCAACAACGACACCCGCTTTGAGATCGAATGTTATGACATCGGGCATCTTTATACGGCAGCTCACTTTCTGGATCGCGGACTGGTGAAGCCACCGCTGTTCATCCAATCCGTATTCGGTATCCGCGGCGGAATTGGCCCGCACCCGGAAGACGTTCTGCACATGAGGCGCACGGCGGACCGGCTGTTCGGCAATCAGTATCAATGGTCAGTGCTGGGCGGCGGGCGAAACCAGATGTACATCGCAACGCAATCAGCGGTCATGGGCGGTAACGTGCGGGTTGGTCTCGAAGACAGTCTGTGGATCGGCAAGGGGCAGCTGGCGAAGACCAACGCAGACCAGGTCTCGAAGATACGACGCATCCTTGAGGAACTCGGTCTGGAAGTGGCAACCCCCGAAGATGCCCGGAACATCCTCAAGCTCAAAGGCAAGAACAACGTTAATTTTTGAACGTTCGGCTGGATGAGGACACATCACTCGCACGCTGCTGAGCTGTATACAATCCGGCCTTACACGTGAACATCATGCCAGCGCTAGAAGCTACAGGGAGGGAGGTTTGGCCGACCAAGTAATGCGGCAACGCCTCGCTGCACTGCTCGCCGCCGACGTGGCGGGTTATTCCCGCCTCATGTCAATCGATGAACGCGCAACGGTAGTTGCGCTGGACGCAGGGCGCGCGATATTCCGTAGATTGATAGAAGCAAACCAGGGTCGCGTAATAGACATGGCCGGTGACTCGGTACTGTCGATTTTCGAAACGGCGGGTGGCGCGGTCAGCGCCGCGTTGTCAATTCAGAAAGAACTGGCGTCATCTTCTTACGCGCTCCCGGAAGAACGCAAAATGCGCTTCCGTATTGGTGTGCATCTAGGCGACGTCATTGAAAAAGCCGACGGCACTATCTATGGCGATGGGGTCAATATCGCGGCACGGCTCGAAGGTCTGGCGGAACCGGGCGGCATCACTGTCTCGGATGCTGTGCAAGTGGCGCAGCGCAACCGCCAGCCAGTGGTATTTGAAGATCTGGGAGAACACGACGTCAAGAATATCGCGCATCCAGTGCGCGCATTCCGGGTACGCAGCATCGGCGATGTCGCTGCAGCAGAGCCGACATCGCCGCGACTTGCGCTGCCGGACAAGCCTTCGATTGCGGTGCTACCGTTCGATAACATGTCCGGCGACCCGGAACAGGAGTTCTTCGCGGACGGCGTGGTCGAGGCGATCACCGCAACGCTGTCGCGTATCCGTTCCTTTTTTGTCATCGCTCGCAACTCGGCTTTTGTGTACAAGGGAAAAGCCGTCGATGTGCAACAGGTCGGTCGAGACCTCGGTGTGCGTTACGTGCTGGAGGGCAGCGTGCAAAAATCCGGCAATCGCGTGCGCATAACAGTGCAGCTCATCGATACCTCAACGGGTGTGCATGTCTGGGCCGACCGCGTGGACGGTACGCTCGAAGATACGTTCGACCTGCAGGACCGGATCACGGAGCGGGTCGCCGGCGCGCTGCAACCCTCCATAAGACTTGCCGAAATTGAACGCGCTCGACGCAAGCGGCCCCAGGAATTGGGCGCTTACGACTACACCATGCGCGCAATGCCGTATGTCTGGGTACTCGAAAAAGACGCGAGCGCCCAAGCGCTCGTTCTGCTCAAGGAAGCGCTTGCGATAGACCCCGAATATCCTGTCGCGCTATCCCTCGCTGGCTGGTGCCATGCCCAGCGTCTGGTTTATAACTGGACCGAAGATCTTGAGGTTTCGCGACGTGAAGCCCTTCGGGATGCGGAGAGGGCTGCTGAATATGCTGGTGACGATCCGCTGGTACTCGCGGTGCTCGGAGCCGTGCATACGATTTTGCGGAATATGGGTACCGCGCGGGTCATGCTGGAACGCGCTGTCGCGCTTGACCCCAACGCTGCATGGGCATGGTCCAGACTGGGCTGGATCGAGAACTATTCCGATCATGCGGGACGCGCCATCGAGCATTTTGAGCGCGCGCTTCGACTAAGCCCGCTCGATCCCATGAACTTCAACAATTATGTCGGCATAGGTTCAGCGCACGAGATCGCGGAACGCTATGATGAAGCTGTGGCTCAATACCGGCGTGCATTGCAGGAACGTCCGCACGCACGCTGGATTCTACGCAACCTCGTCTCATCGCTTAGCGGGGCGGGCCGTATCGAGGAAGCCCGCGAGGAATACCGTCAGTTGTCTCAGGAGTATCCAGGGCTCACGGCAGCAAAGTTCCGCAGCGCCATGGTGTTCTCGCCGGCCGTTCTTGATCGCATGATCGCCCACTTGAAGGACGTGGGATTGCCCGACTGAACCAAGACGAACGATCCATGGCTGCCGAAGCCGCGCTGCTGAATACTCCACTGCACGGACTGCATGTCCAGCTGCGTGCGAAAATGGTCCCGTTCGCCGGCTATGCGATGCCGGTGAGCTATGCAACCGGCATCATTGCGGAACATTTGCATTGTCGGGCAGCCGCTGCGCTGTTTGATGTCTCCCATATGGGCCAGGTACGTTTGACCGGTGCCGATGCCGCCGCGGCACTGGAATCGCTGGTACCGGGCGATATTGTCGATCTCGGGGTAAACAGACAGCGCTATAGCTTCTTTACCAACCCGAACGCCGGCATTCTTGATGATGTAATGATCACTCGCCGCGACAATGACATCCTCATCATAACGAATGCCTCGTGCAAGCTAGCCGATATCGATTACCTGAATTCCCGCATCGGCCAGCAGTGCAGCGTTGAGCCGCTGCCCCAGCTTGCCTTGCTGGCCTTACAGGGTCCGAAAGCGATCGTGACTTTGTCACGATTGAATGCGGACGTCGGCAAGCTGGCGTTCATGACTGGCATGCACACCCAGTTGAACGGCGCAGACTGCTTCATCACTCGCTCAGGCTATACCGGCGAAGATGGGTTCGAAATTTCCGTGGCCGCCGACGCGGCGCAAGTGCTGGCCCGGGTGCTGCTGGCCCAACCGGAGGTTAAACCGGCCGGCCTTGGCGCTCGCGACACGCTGCGACTGGAAGCCGGTCTGTGTCTCTATGGGCACGACATTGACCAGACGACTACGCCGGTCGAAGCAGGATTGGCATGGGCAATTGCGAAAGTTCGCCGCGCGGGGGGAGCGCGAGCCGGCGGCTATCCCGGTGCGGACGTAGTCGGGCGCCAAATGGCAACGGGCTGCGAAGTAAAACGGGTGGGATTGATCGGGTCGCAACGCGTACCAGTGCGCGAAGGCGCGGTCATCATCGGTTCCCATGGAGACAAGCTTGGCAAGGTAACCAGTGGTACGCTTTCGCCAAGCTTGAATTACCCGATCGCCATGGCTTATGTAGCGGCTGAGAAAGCCAGCGTGGGTCAAAATTTATTCTCGGAAGTGCGCGGCCAGCGGCAACCAATGCGCTTGACCACAATGCCTTTTGTGCCGCACCGCTATCATCACGTTTAGCGCAGGAGAGGCACAAGCGCAGCAATTTCCGAAGGGGGGCCATGCCGGCCCCCAGTTGGCTCAAACACGAGGAACAGGAGATGACTACCCGATACACTGCAGAGCACGAATGGATCAACCGCGATGCGGATAGTGCGGCCACCGTTGGTATTACGCAGCATGCTCAAGACGCGCTGGGCGACATTGTGTTCGTGGATCTTCCTACCGTGGGTACCGCCTACAACAAAGGCGATGTCGCCGGAGTAATCGAATCGGTCAAGGCAGCCGCAGACCTGTACATGCCGATCAGCGGCGAAGTGATCGAGGTCAATGAAGCATTGCGCAACGACCCGTCACTGGCCAACAGCGACCCGCTCGGCGCAGGCTGGTTTTTCAAGATGCGGGTCAACGATCCGGCGGAAATGGAACAACTGCTGGATGCGGCAGCTTATGACGCGCTGGTCAAGCGGACCTGAATCTTTCCGGCCATGAGCGCGAATAGTTCTGCGTCGTAATGTCTTTCAACCTGCCGCCCGACCCGCTGGATAAGCGTTCTGAGTTTGTTGCCCGCCATGTTGGCATTGACCCGGCGGACGAACGCCATATGCTGCAGACGATCGGGGCCGCTTCCCGAGCTGCGCTGATCGAGACGGTTGTTCCGGGCAGCATCGCCCGCAGGGCACCAATGCTTCTGCCCGAGCCGGTGGGCGAGGCACGAGCGCTGGCTGAGCTGAGAACGATCGCCGATCACAATCGCCTGCTGAAGAGTTGTATTGGCCAGGGCTACCACGGGACGCACACGCCCGGCGTTATTTTGCGCAACGTGCTTGAAAACCCGGCCTGGTACACCGCGTATACACCCTACCAGGCAGAGATCTCCCAGGGCCGGCTCGAGGCCATGATGATTTTCCAGACCATGGTATGCGACCTGACCGGCTTGCCGATAGCCGGTGCGTCGTTGCTCGATGAAGCGACCGCGGCTGCAGAGGCCATGGCGCTCGCCTTGCGAGTAACCAAAACGCGCTCCAAACATTTCTTTGTTGCGGATGATGTGCTGCCGCAAACCTTGGAAGTCGTTCTCACGCGTGCCAAACCGCTCGGCATTACGGTCGTGACCGGTAGCGCGCAGGATGCCGGCCAGGCTGATGCGTTTGCCGTGCTGCTGCAGTACCCAGGAGTCACAGGCGAAGTGCACGACCTCAAACCGTTGGTCGATTCCGCGCATCGGCGTGAAGCCTTGGTGATTGTGGCTGCGGATCTGCTTGCGATGGCGCTGCTCATTTCGCCGGGTGAGTTGGAGGCGGATATCGCAGTCGGAAATACGCAGCGTTTCGGCATGCCGATGGGCAATGGTGGGCCGCATGCGGCGTATCTGGCCACTCGGGAAGAGTTCAAACGTTCCCTGCCCGGCCGGCTGGTCGGGATCAGCGTGGACATGCACGGAGCGCCCGCCTACCGGCTGGCATTACAGACTCGCGAGCAGCATATTCGCCGCGAAAAGGCTACGAGCAATATTTGTACGGCGCAGGTGCTGCCAGCGGTCGTTGCGGGCATGTATGCGGTCTACCACGGGCCGGGCGGTTTGCGACGCATCGCCCATCGGGTCGCGAGCTACACCGCGATTTTGGCTGCAGGCGCCAGGCGCCTTGGTTGCGAGCTTGCGCACGCGACCGCATTCGATACGGTTCAACTCATGAGCGGCGCGCGTACCGATGCAGTGCTGCAGGCGGCGTATGAATGCGGTTACAACCTGCGACGCAGCAGCCCGTCCAGCGTTGGCATCACTTTGGATGAAACGACCACCCGCGATGACGTCCTGGCGCTGTGGTCGGTGCTCGCCGCGCATCTTGCTGATGGCACCCCTCCGGCGCAGGCGGATGAACTGGGACAACTGTGGGCCCAGTTGCATGAAAGTGTTGCGCCGTTGGTTCCTGCCTCATTGGCCCGCAGCAGCGCATTCCTGACGCATCCAGTATTCAATACTCATCACAGCGAAACAGACATGCTGCGCTATTTGCGCAGTCTCGCGGACAAGGATCTTGCCCTGGACCGCGGCATGATCCCGTTGGGATCGTGCACGATGAAGCTCAATGCCAGCAGTGAAATGATCCCAATGACATGGCCGCAGTTTGCGCACGTGCATCCTTTTGCTCCGCCCGAGCAGTTGGCTGGATACGCCCAGTTGCGCGAGCAGCTGGAATCCTGGCTCGGCCAGATCACCGGCTACTGCGGCGTAAGTCTGCAACCCAACGCGGGCTCTCAGGGAGAGTTCGCGGGACTGCTAGCCATCAAAGCATTCCACGAATCATGCGGCCAGGGCCAGCGCGACATTTGTCTCATTCCCGAATCAGCGCACGGCACCAATCCCGCAAGCGCGCAAATGGCCGGTTTCAAAGTGGTCGTCGTTCGCTGTGACGCGCGAGGCAATGTAGATCTCGAAGACCTGCGCGCAAAGTGCGCGCAGTACAGCGGCACGCTCGCGACATTAATGATTACCTATCCATCGACATATGGAGTATTCGATCCCCAGATCAGGGAACTGTGTGCGCTGGCCCACCAACACGGCGGACGTGTCTATGTGGACGGCGCCAACATGAACGCATTGGTTGGCCTCGCGGCGCCAGGAGAATTTGGCAGTGACGTAAGCCACCTGAATTTGCACAAAACATTTTGCATTCCGCACGGCGGCGGCGGGCCTGGTGTAGGGCCGGTGTGCGTGGTCGCCGATCTTGTCCCGTTTTTGCCCGCGCACCATACCGCCGGCTTAGGCAGCAAATCACCCGTCGGCGCGGTATCGGCAGCGCCATTGGGAAACGCCTGCGTCTTGCCCATCAGCTGGATGTACGTGCGAATGATGGGGGCGCAAGGGCTGCGAACGGCCACGGAGATCGCCATCCTGTCCGCAAACTATATTGCCGCAAGACTGGCCCGGTACTATGCGGTCCACTTCAGCGGCAACATCGCCGGCATCAAAGGTGGTGGCGTCGCGCACGAATGCATTCTGGATCTGCGTCCGCTAAAAGATACCAGCGGCGTTACCGCAGAGGACGTCGCCAAGAGACTTATCGACTATGGATTTCACGCACCCACTCTGAGCTTTCCGGTCGCAGGGACACTAATGGTAGAGCCGACCGAAAGTGAACCGCTGCATGAACTGGATCGTTTCTGTGAAGCCATGATCGCAATCCGCGCCGAGATTGGAAAAGTTGAATCCGGACAATGGCCGCAGGATGACAATCCGTTGAAGAATGCACCGCATACGGCGACGGCATTGCTGAAAAGCGAATGGCCGCACGCGTACACACGCGAGCAGGCTGCTTTCCCGGTCGAGGCACTGCGGAAATCGAAATATTGGGTTCCGGTAGCCCGCGTCGACAACGTGTGGGGAGACCGGAATCTGTTCTGCACTTGCCCGGCACTGGACGCATACAAGCCATGACGTTTGGTTGGCTAGCCGCGCGCGGCACCACCGTATTACGGCGCGGCCGCATTGCAGGTTTACCAATGGCGCACGCAGAATGTCGCCTGGCGACGGCCTCGCCAAGCTCGGCAACTTAGGGAATATGCAAATGACAAAAACACACAAGATTGCCGTTATTGCCGGCGACGGGATCGGCAAGGAAGTCATGCCAGAGGGCGTGCGCGTGCTCGACGCGGCCGCGCGGAAATTCGGCATTGCGCTTGAGTTCGACCATTTCGACTGGAGTTGCGACAACTACGACAAGCACGGGTGGTGGATGCCGCCGAACTGGCGGTTCCTGATCGAAAATCACGACTGCATTTTCTTTGGCGCGACCGGCTGGCCGGCGAAAGTACCGGATCATAAGTCGCTATGGGATTCGCTGATATTGTTCCGGCGCGGCTTCGATCAGTACGTAAACCTGCGGCCGGTGCGCCTGATGCCCGGAATCAGCTCCCCGCTGGCCGGACGCAAAGTCGGCGATCTGGATTATTTCGTGGTGCGAGAGAATACAGAGGGCGAATACTCCGCGGTTGGCGGCCGACTGTTCGAAGGAACCGAGCGCGAGATGGCAATGCAGCAGTCGATTTTTACGCGCAAGGGCGTAGATCGCATCATGAAATTCGCATTTGAGTTGGCGATGAAGCGCCCGCGCAAACTGGTGACCTCGGCCACCAAATCCAACGGCATCTCCATCACCATGCCCTACTGGGACGAACGGTTTGCAGCAATGGCAAAAAATTATCCGCAAGTCACCACGAGCCAATATCACATCGACGGCCTTACTATTCAGATGGTGCTGAACCCGCAGCGCTTCGACGTTATTGTGGCATCCAATCTGTTTGGGGACATCCTGTCGGACCTGGGCCCCGCGACTGCCGGGACGATTGGTATCGCGCCTTCAGGAAATATCAATCCGGAACGGACCTTTCCGTCGCTGTTCGAGCCCGTCCATGGGTCGGCTCCGGATATCTATGGCAAACGTATCGCGAATCCCGTCGGGCAAATCTGGTCGGGCGCGATGCTGCTGGAACACCTTGGCTATCCGCACGCCGGTGCAGCGATCGTTCAGGCCATTGAGCAATGCCTGCAAAGCGGCCCGCGCACACCGGATGTCGGCGGCAAAGCGAAGACAGAAGACATGGGAAAAGCCATTGCTTCTTTTTTCTGAAGCTTTTTTGACAATCACGACAACACAACCCAACGGTTCCCTGTGCCGCGTTTTTCCTGACCTCGGTAAAAACAATCGATGAGAACATATACCATTGCAGCCATCCCCGGTGATGGCATCGGCAGCGAAGTCATCGCTGCAGGCATCCAGGTACTGGAGTCCCTGGCAAAACGGGACGGCAGCTTCGCCATGCGTTTCCAACATTTTGACTGGGGCAGTGAGTATTACCAACGGCACGGGGAAATGATGCCGGCGGACGGGTTGGCCCGGCTCAGCTCGTTCGACGCAATTTATTTCGGTGCCGTTGGTTCCAGCGAAGTCCCGGACCACGTGTCACTTTGGGGTTTGCGACTGAATATTTGCCAAAGTTTCGATCAGTACGCCAATGTGCGGCCGGCGCGCGTACTTCCGGGCATCGATCCGCCGCTGAAACTCGCCTCACCTGCCGACCTCGATTGGGTTATCGTGCGGGAAAATTCCGAAGGGGAGTATTCCGGCCAAGGTGGCCGCACCCATCGTGGCCTGCCAGAAGAGATCGCCACCGAGGTGGCCATTTTCACCCGTACCGGAGTTGAACGCATTCAGCGCTATGCGTTCGAGCTTGCTCGCAAGCGGCCCCGCAAACGGCTCACATTAATCACGAAATCCAATGCCCAGCGCCATGGCATGGTGATGTGGGATGAAATTTTTGCCGGCATCGCAAAAGACTACCCGGAAGTCCAGACCGACAAGATGCTGGTCGACGCGGCAACGATGCGCATGGTGCTGAAGCCCGGCTCCCTGGATGTCATGGTGGCGACGAATCTGCATGCTGATATTCTGTCCGACCTTGCCGCCGCATTGTCGGGCAGCCTGGGCATCGCGCCCACCGCAAATCTTAATCCCGAACGCAGGTTTCCATCCATGTTCGAACCGATCCATGGTTCCGCACTGGACATCGCGGGAAAGGGCATCGCCAATCCGATTGGCACTTTTTGGACAGCCGTGATGATGCTCCATCACCTGGGCGAAGTGCGGGGTGCCGCGAGGCTGATGGGAGCCATCGAGCATGTGACCAGTTCGCGCATCTTTACGCCGGATTTGGGCGGCAACGCCACAACCAGCACGGTTACGGAAGCATTGTGTCGGGCTATTGTGACATCGCCTGATCACGCCTGACCCAATGAACACAGGCAGACGCAGTTCCCAGCGCCCGATAGTCCATTGCCTGCAAACCAGGTTCGAACTAAATGTTGCTGGCATGGTGCTTGCACGATCCACTGAATCATTTCGCTCCATGTGCCTTCAATGATATTGCGCAGAGCCCACTTTCACATCTCGCCTCTGAATTCGTGACTTCCTCGAAGCAGCTGCCTTTTACTTCTGGCCAAAATACCAGCACTGAGCCTGATAACCAGCCGGGACATGAGGCTTCTGCCCCGGAACAACGCATCGCCGACCTCGAACATCAGCTGGCTCAATTGGAATTTCAGCTTGCCGCGGCAAACAAAAAGTTGGAGTCCGCAAAAGCCAGCTTGCCGGAAGTCAGCCTGACTGACACGGTAGAAATCAGCCATAACACGGTAGAAGCGCTAAAGGCCAGCCTGGACCGAAAGCGGCTGGCTCTGGCATTCGCCGAAATCGGAACTTCGGAACTGGACGTAAAGACATCGATCGTCCATTCATCGGAAATGAGCTTGCGATTGTTCGGGATACGGACTTATCAACGTGACATTCCGTATGACAATCTGCTGGCATGCCTGCATCTGGAAGATCGTCCAAAATTCAATCATGCGCTGGAGCAATGCCTGAACGGCACGGGCAATCTGGACATCGAATATCGTGTTACGTGGAGCGACGGTAATTACCGCTGGCTGCGCACTAAAGGAGATGCATTGCTAGACCTTGACGGTGAGCCCATCAAGGTTCTTTGGGTCACTGAAGATGTTTCGCAGCGCAAGGATATGGATGCGCGCGTTCGCTTCCTTGCCCATCACGATCTGCTCACGGGCCTGCCGAACCGGACGCTGTTCCAGGACCGTCTGCAGCAGGCGCTCGCTGCGGCCAAACGCATGCAATCCCGCGTCGCACTCCTGTTCATCGATCTTGATCGGTTTAAGCATGTAAATGATTCCTACGGACATCGTGCAGGCGACATCCTTCTGCAGACAGTCGCATCACGGCTGCGCAAGTGTGTTCGTGAAACGGATACCGTATGCAGGCACGCTGGAGACGAATACCTCATGGTGCTGTCTGCTTTGCGTGAGCCCAGTGAAGCCGCGCTGGTCGCCGAAAAGGTACTGAAGATTTTCGATGAGATATTCGTCCTGGAAAACCACCAGGTTCAGATTTCGGCAAGCGTCGGCATCAGCGTGTACCCGGACGATGGACAAACGATGGAGGACCTCATACGCAATGCCGATGCGGCGATGTACCATTCCAAAAAAAGCGGGCGCAACCGCTTTGAATTTTTCACGGCGGAACTAAACGCTCCAGTCGCGGAACGCCTGGTACTTGCCAACCAGCTGCGCGGCGCGATTGAAAACAACGAACTGACATTGCATTACCAGCCGCAGTTCGACACGGCAACCAGCCAGCTGATAGGTGCGGAAGCGCTGGTACGCTGGAACCATGCCGAGCATGGCTTGCTGTTTCCCGATAGTTTCATTGCGCTCGCCGAGGAATCGGACATCATTCATCTGATTGGGGAGTGGGTGCTCAATGAAGCCTGCCGCCAGATTGCCGACTGGCAGGCCAGGAATTTCAAAACCGTGCCGGTTGCAATTAATTTTTCTGCGTTCCAGTTCCGCCGCTCGAACCTTGTCGAGAATGTAGCAGCAGCGTTGTCCCGCCATGGGGTCAAGCCGCATCAGCTGGAGATTGAACTTACCGAGAACGCGATCATGCAGGATCCCAAGGAGACCGCGAAAACGCTCGACCAACTCAACGAAATGGGCGTCAGCCTGGCAATTGACGATTTCGGCACTGGCTATTCCAGCCTGAATTATCTTAAACGCTTTCCGATCGACAAACTGAAGATTGACAGGAGCTTCGTTGAAGATCTGCCGCACGATTTGAACGACGCCGCCATTGTGCAAGCGATTATCAATCTCGCCAAAAGCCTGCGCATGATCGTGATCGCCGAGGGCGTTGAAACGAAGGCGCAGCTCGACTTTCTGCGCTCTCTGAGTTGCGAGGTTTACCAGGGTTATCTGGGTGGAAGGCCCATCGAAGCCGAACGCTTCGCCGCGCTACTGAAGTAGCACCTGACGGTCCCAAGCAGGTTGTGATCCTGCGTCCCACTTTAGACGTTCTTATGCCCGTGCTTGGCTGCGCGGTGCCAACATTTGTCCGTAACCCTTTCACGACCCGAACCGGGTGCGTCATAATAAAGTCTTAGACGCCCGCAAAAAGAGTCATGCGCGAGTCAACTGCAAACATATTGGTGGTCGACGACGATCAGCGCTTACGGGATTTGCTGCATCGCTATCTCGGCGAGCAGGGTTTCGGCGTGCAAGCCGTGGCTAGCGCGCCGGCGATGGACAAGGTAATGGGTAAGGAAGCCGTGGACATGATTGTTCTTGACCTCATGCTGCCCGGCGAAGATGGAATGAGCGTATGCCGCAGGCTACGCGCAGCTGGTCAACGCACCCCTATCATCATGCTCACTGCCAAAGGAGATGAGTCGGATCGCATCGCGGGTTTGGATGTCGGCGCAGATGATTACTTGCCCAAACCATTCAATCCGCGGGAACTGGTCGCGCGCATCAACGCAGTGCTGAGGCGCCAGTCATTGCCGCCGGCGCCCCCAGGTGCACCGGGCGAGCATGGAAAGCCGGTCAAATTTGGCCCATTCGAGATCAATCTCGCCACCAGAACACTTACGCGCAGCGGTAAACAGGTGGGGCTGACAACTGGCGAATTTGCCATGCTGAAGACCCTGGTTACGCATCCTCGTGTACCGCTTTCGCGTGACCGGCTCATGGAACTGGCTCGCGGACGGGAGTATGGTGTCTTCGACCGAAGCATCGATGTGCAAGTCTCCCGACTGCGGCGGTTGCTGGAGGAAGATCCGGCACACCCGCGCTACGTGCAGACCGTTTGGGGCATCGGTTACGTATTCGTCCCCGACGACGATAACTAGAGCAGTTTCTACATGAACTGGATTCCGCAGTCTTTGTTATCCCGTTCGGTGCTGTTGATTTCGGCCCTTCTGCTGCTTAGCCAATTAATCTGGTTCGGCCTCTATCGAACCTATAACGGCCGAGCACAATCGGAATATCTGGCCAGCCAGATCGCCAGCGTGATCAGCACCGTAAGCGTTGCGCTGGAAACCATGCCGGCTTCCGCGCGGCGCAAGTTCAGCGAAAAACTTCCCGCGCAGCAAAATATCCGCTTGCTGCCTGCTACTGCCTGGGACGATGAAGAGGTACCACTCCCGGAGTCGCCCTTGCTGAGAAGCATCAGTAATCATCTCAAGCGCGACTTTTCCGGTGATGCGCAAGCGCTTGTCATGCTTGAAGATGCAACACGGGCGTTATGGATCAAGATCAAGGTCAAGAATCAGGCTTACTGGGTCGTGTTTCCGCCGGAAGCTCGCGGCTCCGCGTCGGCGTGGGCGTGGACAGGCTGGAGCGTTTTCGGACTGACGCTGGCCATGGCCGGAGGGTACTTGTTGATGTTGCGTGTCAACCGCCCGCTGCAGGCGCTTGCCTCGGCAGCCGGTCAAATAGGCGCCGGCAAGACGCCCGCCCCGCTGGACGAAAATGGTCCAACCGAGATACGCATGCTTTCGCACGCCTTCAACCAGATGACCGCGGACTTGAAACGTATCGATGCGGATCGTGCGGTACTGCTTGCTGGCATTTCACACGATCTTCGAACGCCGCTGTCGCGTTTGCGTCTCGGCATCGAAATGTTAAGTGATGCTCAGCATGATGGATTGAAGCCCGGCATGATCCATGACATCGAAGATATGGACGCCATCATCGGCCAATTTCTCGATTTTGCACGAGAAGGCCGCAACGAAGTCTCCAGCGCGGTCGAGGACCTTAACCACATTGTGTCCAGCGTGTGCGAACGGTTCTCGCGCACCGGTCAAGTGATCAAGACCAATCTGGGCGAACTGCCTTTCATGGCCTTGAAGCCAATTGCCATGCAACGCATGGTCACCAATCTAATGGATAACGCCCTGCGCTATGGCAAGGCCGAAGTCGAAGTCACGACGCAACATGTCGATGGCCGCGCCATCTTGCGTGTTCTAGATCGCGGACCCGGTATCCCGGACGAAGAGCTCTCGCGCGTTATGCAACCTTTCACGCGCCTGGAGACTTCCCGCTCGGGCGCCGAAGGTTCTGGTTTGGGATTGGCGATTGTCGAGCGAACCGCCCATATCCACGGTGGCAGTGTAAAGCTGTCGCGCCGTGCTGGTGGAGGTTTGGAAGCATGCGTTGAACTGCCTATCGTGGTTTCAAATCAGGACGCGAATCACCGCAACAACCATTTGCCCAGCACATCGTAGCGGGCGCCTTCTGGCGCCAATGAGGAGTTCAAGAGCAAGAATTCCCCGACGTGCCAATGAATCGGC
>JBJMWI010000166.1:0-23541 GCA_045810225.1 Burkholderiales bacterium | reverse complement strand
ATAGAGCTCGAGCAGACGCTTCATTTGATGGCGTTGATCTTGCTCAGAATGGCATCGGCTCCTACATCCTTTGCATAAGCCTCGATGACAGGTTCTACCATCTGCTTCATTTTTGCCCGATCTGGAAATGGAATGCGTTTCAGCTTGCCGGCTTTCTCCATCGCATCGAGCTTGGCGGAGTCCTCTTGCGATTCGAGCTGGCGTCCATAGGCGCCCGCCTCCTTGCCCGCTTTCAGGATTGCGGCCTGCAGGTCAGCCGGCAAGGTCTTGAACGTCTTGCCGGAAAAACATAGCGGCCGAATCGTGATGGCGTGCTGCGTCATCACCAGATTGGGTCCCACTTCGTAGAATCTCATTTGCTCAACACCAGCCGCTTCGTTATCACCGGCAGCAATTACGCCGTTCTGGATTGCGTTATAAATTTCGTTGTAGGCAATCACGGATGGAGACATGCCAGCGGCTGCGAACGTCCGCGTCCAGATCGGCGCACCGATGACGCGAATCTTGAGGCCCTTGAGTTCCGCCAGGTTATGCACCGGCTTGTTGGCAAATATGTTCCGTGTGCCGCCGCCGGCATAGCCAACGAGCAGGACATCGGCCTTTTGCGCTACTTCATCCGCAATCGGCTTGAACAGGTCTGCGTCGAGCACTTTGCGCCAGTGGTCGAGATCCCGGAACAGGAAAGGAGCATCGATAAACGGCGCCGCTCGAGAGAACGTAGACATATGCCCTGGCGACACGATGGCATAGTCCACTCCCTTGCCCTGGTTCATGTATACGAAATAATCCTTTTCCAGCCCGAGCTCGCTGTTGCGGTGAAGAACGAAATTGACCGGCTTGCCGTAATATTTTTTTGTTAGTTCTGCGAACTTGAACAAGGTTCGGGTAAACACGTGCTCGTCGTTGAACTGGACCGCTCCGTGCAATGTGATCGGTTCCTGCGCCAGCACTGGCTGCAGACTGCCAAGCGCCAACACCGCGGATATCGCCATGCCGCTGAAGAAATCTTTTGCTGCCATGCTTGCCCCCTGTTCAGATGATCCGAGCGTACAGCATTGTCGCGAATCGCGCGACGCGGACGTGAACTTGACGCCGGAAGGTCAACGAGTAATGAGCCGACCGTGACAATACGGACGTCACCTGGCGTTCACTGCCCACGACGCTATGCATAGCGCGACGGCAAGCAGCGACAAGACGATGGCGATGATGCTCAGTCGTTTGATGGTTCGAATGTCATGCTCGATCTTGACCGCGCCGGAATCAATGCTGGTGATGACTTGCTGCATTTGCGTGGCCAGCGTTTTCACGGATTCCGCGTTGTGAATCACCGCGCCCTGCAACTCCTGGATCTGCTCCGGAACAACGTCTGATGCCGCACCGGTCTTGCGCGTGAACGCGGGGATCGCCGCTGTGACGATTTGCGTGGCGTACGGAAGAAGTGCTTTAAGTGCGGGCAGCCATGCGGCCATACCGTCTCCCAGGCAGAACGGACGAGATCGGTGATATTACCAAATGCCGATCTCGCAGATCTGCTGGGAACGCAAGTTCTAGCTGTGCCAGATCCGTGTTGGCTCCCGACTTCGGGGTAACGGTCATGCCTTCAGCGCGGATGATGCGACAACTCAAATCCTCTCAGATCGATCAAGCTACCGCCGTTTGCACATGTAAGGCCGTGGCATAGCAGTCTTCCAGATCTGCCGGCCGCTCCATCGACATGTGCAAATCGCGGATCACGCCATCGCTCAGGTCATACACCCACCCATGCACGGTCAAGTCCTGTCCCCGTGCCCATGCATCCTGCACCACCGTGGTCTGCGCGACGTTGACCGCTTGCTCAATCACATTAAGTTCGCACAGCCGGCCGATCCGATGTTCCCGGCTGTCGATCGCCCCTAGTGCATCGCGATGTTTCTGCCCGACGTCCTGCACATGCCGAAGCCAGTTGTCGATCAGCCCAAGCTTTAGATTGTCATGCGCCGCCGTCACGCCGCCGCAGCCATAGTGCCCGCATACGATCACGTGCTTCACTTTGAGTACATCGACGGCATACTGCAGCACCGACAGGCAATTCAGGTCGGCGTGCACCACGATGTTTGCCACATTGCGATGTACGAACACCTCCCCCGGAGCCAGCCCCGTGATCTGGTTTGCCGGCACCCGGCTGTCCGAACAGCCGATCCACAAGTATTCCGGCACCTGTAGTTGCGACAGTCTGCTGAAGAAATCAGGTTCGTGGCTGCGTATATTCGCCGCCCAGCGCCTGTTGTTCGAAAGCAGTTTATCGAGTCGTTTCATATCTGTTCTCTATTGATTTGAATGCTCATCAGGCTTGCTCGTTGCGACCGCGTTGGCCAAAAAGCGATCAATCCTGTTGGCGAATGCCATGCGGTCTGCATTGCTGAAAATGGAAGGACCGCCAGTCTCGACGCCGCTGCTGCGCAACTCGTCCATGAGCTTGCGCATGGCAAGGCGTTCGTTGATGTTGTCCCTGGTGTAGAGCTCGCCGCGCGGATCGAGCGCGTGACCGCCTTTCTCGATGACCCCAGCGGCCAGAGGAATGTCGGCGGTGATAACGAGATCACCGCTTTGTGTAAGCTCCAGAATTTTATGGTCGGCCGCATCAAAGCCAGCAGGCACCTGCAATGCCTTGATGTACTGGGAAGGCGGCGTCCTGAGCGGTTGGTTGGCAACCAGCGTCACGTGGATGCGGGCACGATCGGCGGCCCGAAACAGGATCTCCTTAATGACATTCGGACAGGCATCGGCATCGACCCATATCCGCATGCATCAATCTCCCCGTTTCAATGCTGACTGGGAGTGTCTCCTGCAGGCGGGGTGGGCGTTGTTCCTTCTGCGTCTGCCGGCGTTCCCGCTTTTTCCGCGGCTTTGCGCAAGCGCTTTTCTTCCTGCTTTTTCTTTTTCGCGATCTCTTTTTGCCGTTTTTCGAACGAGTAGTTGGGTTTGGCCAATCTGTCACCTCTCTAGGGCTGGAATAGTCAAAATGAATACTAAAAGGCTGGCACCTCAATTATCGCCTTTTCTTTGAACTGTTTGCGTCCTTTTTGACCCCCCCGTTGGAGCTATTCAACGCCCTCCCGACACATCGATGAAGGCTCCCGTGGTATAGGACGCCTCTTCTGACAGCAGCCAAAGAATGGCATGGGCGACCTCTTGCGCCGTGCCGCCGCGTTTCATGGGTGCAAAAGCCTTGACGCGTTCGACCCGGTCGGGTTCGCCGCCGCTGGCGTGCATCTCGGTATAGATGAATCCCGGCCGCACAGCGTTCACCCGGATGCCTTCCTCCGCGACCTCTTTGGCGAGACCGATGGTAAGCGAGTCGACCGCGCCTTTGGACGCCGCGTAGTCGATGTACTCGCCCGGCGAACCGATCTGCGAGGCGCGCGAAGAAACATTGACGATTCCGCCCCCATGACCTCCGTGCTTCGTGGACATGCGTCGCACAGCCTCGCGCGAACACATGAAACTCCCGATGACATTGGTTGCAAATACCCGGCTTAGCCGTGCCGCGTCGATGCCGTCCAACCGGGTTTGGGTCTCCAGAATTCCGGCATTGTTGACCAGCGCGCTCACGCGGCCGATTTGTTTGTCGGCGGTCTCGAACAGCCGTATGACGTCGACTTCGGAACCGACGTCCGCGGCGACCGCAATAGCCTGTCTGCCGGTTTTTTCTATTTCTCGCACGACGCCCTCGGCGGCGTTCCGGTTATGCAGATAGTTCACGCATACCGAATAGCCGCGCTGCGCTGCCAGCAGCGCGGTTGCCGCACCGATGCCCCGGCTGCCGCCGGTCACGATCATTACTTTGGTCATCCGAAGTACCGTCAGGAGTGCATTGATTAACTAAAGCGTATCTGATCTGTCGCGTCCGCTGCGGCGTGATGGCATAAGTCAAGCGCCCGCGCCAGCAGTGTGTATTTCGTTTCGAGATCGGAACCGAGATTTTCGGGCCACCGGCCTTCATCCACACAGGTCAGAAAATCGCGCAGCACCGCGCCAAAATGCTGCTCATGGGTAGTCCGCAAAGTCGGCGGGATTCTGACGCGGAAACCCTTCCCGGCCGCATCCACGCCGAGTCCAGGAAATTCATCCTGCATCTGGTTGACGGCGCCGGCAAGTGCATCGGCATAAGCGTTGCTGGGTTCAACGGGCTGGATGCTGAGCGTCGGCCGGAATTGCGTGGCCGGGCCTTGCTCTACAATCAGATCCGACCGCGTGCCGCGCAGCACGGCACGATGGATATCACCGCCGCCCGGTGGTTCTTCCAAATCCCATGCTGTTTCTATTTCGACTTTAAGCCCGCGCAGCTCATACGCTAGCGCGGCATTGCAAAGGTACAGCAGCTGCCCGTTCACGACGCGGTCAGACAGGTCGGGCGGAAAATCTTTCAGCCCGGTAACGCGCGAAAATAGCTCGCGTGGAACGGCAGTCGCCCACTGGCGTGCCGACAGCGCCTTGACGTCTTGCGCGAAGCGAAACGGCACGCTGCCGCTGGTCATCCACTGCACCAGATCAACCAGGTGTGTCGTCACATCAGTAACGCCTTCACCCTGTTCCGCGGTATCGAAATACCATGCCGGTCGTTGCAGCGGTTGCTGATTCACGGTCTTGTGCAGATGATGCACGCTGCGGATGGCGATGGCCGGTCGCTCGCGATCATCGCGAAACTCGCCGAACACCGATGGCTGGCCTGCGAAGGCTTTCTGCAGCCGGTTGGTGATTTCATAACGCTCCGTCATGATATCCATAGCCAACGGCGGGCCTGCCGTCACGTCCTTGAGCAATTCGAGCTGAGCGCTGTCGATGAGCCATGGCTTGTCGCCCAGCACGGCAAACTCTTGCCCATGCAGCAGATGGATGCATTCCATTTTTTTGTTGTTTCTGCCCGCGATAACCACGACCTCTCCAGGCCGGCGTAACAGCATCTTTTCCAGAAAATCGGCACCGCGATACACATAGAGCGTCCAGCGAGTCGGATCGACCGGCCGGTTGTTGAAGGCGTGTACAAGCTGCACGAACTTGTCCACATCCGGCCCGTCTTCGGCAAAGACATGAACGTCGTCATCAATTAATGGATGGCGCTCGCGTAACGTCAGCGCCGCATGGAAGTGGCCGGGATTGAGCATCATCAGGCTATGTTTTCTGCTCATGCAGCGTTGCCTGGTTACGCGGAGCCGATGCAGTTGACAGCTACACCGCCGGCCGCGCTTTTCAGCAGCGCATCGATCAACCGGTGCACCCTCAGTGCTTCCTCGCCATTTACGAGCGGTTCGCGCCGAGTTGCAAGCGCATCCAGAAAATCTTGCCATACGCTGCGATGGTAATCGTGAGGAAACGCCATGGGATCCGCGCCGGTTCCGCCAGTGGAGCCATCGGCCGCAAACGATTCACTGCGTCCATCCTGCCATCTGACTTCCAATCCGGTCCCAAGCAGCGTTGCTGTTGCGCGTAAGGTGATCAGATCAATACGCTCCGCGGCTCCGGGATAGGTGGCCGTAGTCGCTTCGATGACGCCGTGCGCGCCACTGCGCCAGCGCACAGCAGCACACACCAGATCTTCGCTTTCCATGCTGTGTACCGGGGTCGTCACGGCGAAGCCCATGACTTGCGCGGGATCGCCGGCCAGGGATAGCAGCACGTCCAGGGTATGGATCGCCTGCGTCATCAGCACGCCGCCGCCGTCGCGTGCCAGCGTACCGCGCCCAGGCTCATCGTAATAACTTTGCGGGCGCCATAAGCGGATGCTCGCCGACACGCCCACCGGTGCGCCGAGATCGCCTGCACTCATCAAATCGGCGAGCCGCTGCACGGCTGGCTTGTGCCGATGCTGAAGCACGATGCCGAGCGTGACCCCAGCCGCGCGACATGCCGCTACCAGCTTCTGTGCCCGCGCCGTAGTAACTTCCACCGGCTTTTCCAGCAGCACGTGTTTTCCCGCCGCAGCACAGCGGCTGACAATGTCGAGATGCGTGTGTGGCGGAGTCAGCACTGCGACGGCATCGATGCCCGCATCCTGCAAAATTGCCTCGAAGCTATCGCACTGCGGAAAGGAAAACCTTTTGCCGAAGCTTGTCCTTCGCGCCGCGCTCGGACTATAAGCGCACGCAACTTCTACGCGAGCGGACAGGTCGATGAGGCTCTTCGCGTGCGGCGCGACCGCCATGCCAAGTCCCACGATGGCGATGCGTTGGCGCATCACGTTAGCTCGACCTTTCTCTGAAGCGCACCAGCCGGCTTGCCTGGGCGGCATTGACTGCGCCTGTGGGTGCGCGTCCCTTGAGTATCTCGGCCACCTGGGCGACGGTCTCGAGTGCCTGATGCAGCGTTGCCTGCGGCGTCAGCCCGCCGAGATGCGGCGTGGCAATTACCAGCGGGTGGCGTGCAAGCGCAGGCGAAGGCATCTGATCCGCGGCGCGGCCGACGTCCATTGCGCAGCCGGCTAAACGGCCCTCATCCAGCGCATGCAGCAGCGCCGTTTCGTCCACGAGATTACCGCGCGAGGCGTTGATGAAAAAAGCGCCGGGTTTCATCTTTGCAAAAGCTGAAGCGTCCATGAGATTCTCGGTTTCATCGTTGGCTATCGCCAGGCAGGCGACGAAATCAGATTCCGACAGCAAGTGCGCAAGCTCTACTTGCACTACGCCGCCGCTGGTTACTCTTGCGTAGGGATCTGCGACGAGCACACGCATGTGGAGCGCCAGCGCCAGTTCGCACAAATAGCGCCCGATCTGGCCATGGCCAATGACACCCAGCGTGGCGCCATGCAACTGCCGGCCCATCGCCGGGCGCGGTACCCTGCCCGCATGGTATTCCGCACTACATGCAGCAATGCCGCGGCCCAAGGCAATCATGGCGCCGAGCACCCACTCAGCGGTGGCCGGAATGAAGCCTGCGCTGGCGTGCGTCACCAAAACCCCGTGCGACGATGCGGCTGCAACGTCGACATTGCGAATATCCACAGCGCAACGACAAAACGCCACCAGCGACGGCAGGCTGGCGAACAGTTGCTGATCGCCCGGTACATGGCGATGGGTCACGATAATTTCGCAGTCGCGCGCGGCCTCTACCAACTCCGGGGCAGTCAATTCTCGTCCCAGTGGATTAAGGCGCACTTGGCCTAGCGCCTGCAGCGCAGCGAGCGCCTCGTCGCTGTAGTAATTGTTCCGTGCTTCCGGCGGATGCGTAAGCAGAATGGGAGTCAAGATCAGGGTCTGGCGCTGCGGCGTCTCGCCGGTTTCTTTCCCGGGCTGGCCTTCGGCTTGGCAGATGGTTTGCTCTTGTTGCCGCGACTGGATTTCACAGATGTTTTCAGTTTGGGCGCGGGCCGGCTGGGATCGCCGCCAATTTCGGCAAAAACGAAATTGCCGCCCTGGTAGAGCTCGGCGCGCGGATCACCCGGTTGTTCTCTGGCCAGCACTTCGGCGGCAAAGCGCTCAGCATCGTACTGCGGGCGATAACCGAGCCGGTACGCGTTTGAGTTGTCATACCAGCTACGGTGGTTATCCGAAACGCCATAAACAATCTCGAATTTTATGTCCGGATGGTCGAGGCCCACCGACACCAGTCGAGCCATATCACCCGGGCTAATCCAGTTTGACAGCCGGCGCTTGTCCGGCGGCGCGACCGTGACATTGCCGATGCGCATGCAGAACACTTCCATGCCGTACTTGTCGGCGTAAAGGCTCCCGAGCTGCTCGCCAAAGGCCTTCGACACCCCGTAACGGCTGTCCGGTTTGGTCAGCACGCGATGGTCGATTTTTTGGTCGCGCCTGTAGAAACCGGTAGCGTGATTGCTGGACGCGAATAGCACGCGCTTTACGCCGTTCTGGCGTGCGGCCTCGAACACGTTGTAGCAGCCCACGATATTGGCGCGCAAGATCATGTCCCAGGGACCTTCTACGGAAAAGCCACCGAGGTGCACGATGGCGTCCACGCCTTTGCTAATACGCAGCATGTCGGGCATTTTCGCAATATCGCCAAGTGCAAACTGTTCACCCTGCGTGCGCGCCTCGATCGGCCTGATGTCCGACAATCGCAATAGATATTTGCCGGCCAGTTCCCGGCGCAGATGAGTGCCGACATCGCCCGCCGCACCGGTAATCAGTATGGTTTTCATGCGCTCTACCTTTGCTGGGAATGAAACGGCCCGCGGGGACTTCTGCGGGCCGGCTCGAACAGCATCCAGGACTTTACCTGCTGAACAGCACCAGCGCCTTGGTGATGGTCGTCCACACTCCCCATGCGAGCGGAATCCCGACGAACAACCAGAATAGCGCTACCAAACCACGCTTGGTGCCTTTGCCGCTGACCGCAGATGCATCTCCGCCGACTGCGCTTTTCGCCGCAGCGTCATGTGCCAGCTTGCGCTCCACTTCCAATTCGGCATCCGTCATGAACCACTTCTGTTTGACCGGCCGCACCAGCAGATTGCAAATGAAGCCCCCGACCAGCAGGCCCGCCAGAATATACATCGTCGTATCGTACGCAGCGCTTTTTGGCGTGCCATGCTTGATCTGATAATCATTGATGTAGTTGACGATGACGGGTCCCAGCACGCCAGCGGTTGACCATGCCGTCAACAGACGCCCGTGAATGGCGCCCACCATTTGCGTGCCGAACATATCCGCCAGATAGGCCGGGATGGTCGCGAAGCCGCCGCCGTACATGGTCAGGATGATGCAGAAAAATCCGACAAACAGCGCCAGGTGTCCCGCATGCCCGGCCCACGGCGCCGACGCGTACAGGATAAAGCCGAGTACAAAAAATACGAAATAAGTCACCTTGCGACCGATGTAATCAGACAATGACGCCCATAAAAATCTACCGGCAATGTTGAACAGGCTCAACAAGCCGGTAAATGCGGCCGCGATCACGGCGATTTGAGTGAGCTGCTCCTTGCTCAGCTCATCAAATCTCAGGTTGAGCCCGATCAGTTCGCCGCCGAATATTTCCTGCAGCATTGGTGACGCCATACCGATCACGCCGATGCCAGCCGAAACGTTCAGCGTCAGGATGCCCCACAACAGCCAAAATTGCGGAGTCTTGTGCGCGTTTCTGAGGTGCACATGCCGGTTGGTGATCATCGAATTGCTGGCGGTCACTGGAGGCGTCCAGCCAGACGGCCTCCAACCAGTCGGCGGCACGCGATAAGAAAGTGCACCGACCATCATGAACACAAAGTAAATCACCCCCATGGTGACGAAAGTTTCCCACACGCCGACAGAGGTCGGCGTGGCGTAATACTTCATCAGGATCGCGGCAAGCGGCGAACCAATCATGGCACCGCCGCCGAAACCCATGATCGCCATGCCGGTGGCCATGCCGCGCCGGTCGGGAAACCACTTGATCAGCGTCGAAACCGGAGAAATGTAGCCTAATCCGAGACCGATGCCGCCGATCACGCCGGAACCAAGCCACATCAGCCACAACTGGTGGGTATAGACGCCGACTGCCGACATCAGCAACCCGCCGCACCAGCACACAGCGGACACGACGCCGGCCTTACGCGGCCCGGCACGCTCCAGCCAGCCGCCCCAGAGTGCTGCGCTTGACCCGAGAAACACAAAGAACAGCGTGTACATCCAGCCCAGGATCGGCTTATCCCAATCGCAAGTCGTCGTGAACAACTCGGCAACCCAGCTCATATCGGCCGGACATTCAATCGATTTGCTGATGCCGAGCGCCTTGGTCAGCGGTAGCCAGAACACCGAAAAGCCGTAGGCCATGCCGATACAGAGATGGATGCAGAGGGCCGCCGGCGGTACCAGCCAGCGATTGAACGTCGGTCCCGCAATGGTGCGTTCCTTATCCAGAAATCCAGCCATGTGGCGGCTCCTCCTCGTTGTCTTTTATGTCGGGCCGCGTGGCCCGCCACCGTATCGACGACTGCGGTGCTGGCGAATAATACCGTAAAGCCCTGGCCGGCTATACCCGGGCGTCATTAACGAAATCGATGATACTCTGCCGTTGTGCATTGACTGAACAGCCCGCTGCGACTCGAGTGCAACCGAATTATTTTGATTTCTGCCACGCCCCAAGCGCCTGTTTTTTCCGCGACACCGGTCAGCGGTCTGATCCTGGCAGGCGGGCGCGCCCGGCGCATGGGCAACGTCGATAAATGCCTGCAATTGCTCGATGGTGAACCGCTGGTCAGTCGCGTGTTCGGGCGGCTGGCACCGCAAGTCGCAGAAGTGCTGGTTAACGCCAATCGACATGCGGACATTTATGCGGCGCTCGGCCACCGTGTCATCGCGGACCGTATCGGAGAATTTGCCGGACCGCTCGCGGGGCTGCATGTCGGGCTGTCCGAGGCGCGTCATGCGTTTCTGGTCAGTGTGCCTTGCGATACGCCGTTCCTGCCACAGGATTTGGTGGCACGCTTGCTTGCTCCACTGGAAGACGACCAGCTTGATCTGACCGTTGCGCGAACCGGCTCGCGGGCGCACCCCGTGATCTGCTTGACGCGGCGTCGCCTGCTGCCCCACCTGAGCGCCTATATGCAGAGCGGCGGCCGCAAAATGGACGGATGGTATTCGACTTTGCGCGCGCTGGAAGTGAACTTTTCCGACGAAAATGCTTTTCGCAACATAAACACCCTGGAAGATTTGAAGGCCGCAAGCACGCGGAGAGAGCCATAGCGCAGGCGTTGCTGGGAAGCGGTTGGCTGTCCGATGGGATCCTTCAGCCGGCCGCTTCACGCAAATAGCGCATATAGAAGCGGATGAACTCAGTGTAGTGAGCATCGCTGACCCGCTCGTTAATACCGTGGTAACGGCTCAAGTCCTCGCGTGCAAACCGTGCCGGCAGGAAACGGAACACGTTGTCGGCAAGTGCGGTGAAGTAACGGGAGTCGGTCGCGCCCAGCACAAGGGACGGCACGACAATCGCGTCCGGGAAAGTCGATTTGACGGCGCGTTGCAGCTTTTTGAAAGCCTCGCTGTCGGTACTCGATACCGGAGAAGGCTCGCTGAGGGAAGTGCCGGTTGCGACGATATTGACTCGCGCATCATCCACAGCCGCCACAACGCGGCGGATGGCTTCATCGCTGCTCGTGCCGGGCAGCAAACGCAGATTGACCACAGCGCGTGCGCGTGCGGGCAGCACGTTTTCCTTGATGCTGCCTTCCAGCATGGTAGGCGCGATGGTGGTACGCACCATCGCATTGGTCGCCGGTGTTTTTGCCATCTGTAATTTCACCAATGGAGCGAACAGCCACAAGTTGGCAAACATTGTGCGCCTCAGCCAGCCTTGCTCGGGTCCCAGGTAAGCCAGCTGACTTCGCACCGGCTCGGTGAGCGTGGGCTGAAACGGATTTGATTCCAAACGCGCGATAGCTGCGCTCAACACGCCGACCGCAGTCTGCGGTGGCGGCATGGAGGAATGCCCCCCTTCCATTTCGACGACAAACTCCAGGCTCAAATAGCCTTTCTCGGCAATGCCAATCAGCGCTACTGGCTTGTCGGTACCCGCGATGATGCCCTCGGTGACCACCTGTCCCTCGTCTAGCACGGACTCGAGTCTTACGCCTTCCGAGGCCAGCCATTCGGCGATCTTCAGGGAGCCCTGCCGGCCACCGACTTCCTCATCGTGACCAAACGCAAAGTACACGGTGCGCCCAGGCCGGAATCCCTGGGCAAGCAGCGTTTCCGCGGCTTCATGCAATGCCATTACGGCACCTTTGTCGTCCAGCGTGCCGCGTCCCCAGATGAATTCCCCAGCAAGCACACCACCAAAGGGCGCCTGAAGCCACTGGTCCGCGGTGGCCGGATCCACGGGCACGACATCCTGATGCGCCATGAGAAGAACCGGTTTCAATGAAGCGTCGGTGCCGGGCCATTCGTACAACAGGCTGTACCCATTGATTAGGTGTTTACGCAGCGCCGATCCCACGCGCGGGTAACGTGCCGCGAGGAAGGCACGAAAATGATCGAATTCCGCGCCCACGAAACTGGAAGCTTGCTGGGTCGATATTGTGCGAAAACGCACGGCCTGCGCCAGCCGTTGCGCCGCGGCGGCGATCGGCGGCACGACTTCATCGTTTGCCGCAGCCTCAACCTGCCTGCTACGAAGGCGCAGCGCGTTGACCGCGAGGACCGCTATGACAACCGCAAGTATCAGCAGGGCTACGCCCGACGACTTCCTCATCGGCCCTCCGCAACGCCGGATCTCGCGACCTGCAACAGAACGTCAGTGTTTTGGCGGCAGATCTGCAGGCGCAACCCGGGTAGGCTGCAGCAACTGGAAAAACACTTCGTCCTGTTTGACCATGCCAAGTTCGTAGCGTGCTCGTTCCTCGATGGCTTCGTAACCCTGTTTCAAATCGCGCACTTCCGCTTCAAGCATCGCATTGCGCGCTGCCAGCGTCAGGTTGGTCTCACGCTGTGCATCGACCTGGGTTGCAAGCTCGTGCACGCGCAACCAGCCGCCCTTGCCAAACCACACCGGGTTCTGGATCAGGGCAATCAGCAGCAGCAAAGCCAGGGTGATGAAGCGCATGCGCTCAGGATCGATTCAACTGGTAAAAAGCATCGCGGCCAGCGTAGCTGGCCGAGTCGCCGAGGTCTTCTTCAATCCGCAGCAGCTGATTATATTTGGCCAGGCGGTCGGAGCGCGAGAGCGACCCGGTCTTGATCTGCAACGCGTTGGCCCCGACGGCCAAGTCTGCGATGAATGTGTCCTCGGTTTCGCCCGAACGGTGCGAAACCACGGCGGTGTAGCCGGCGCGCTTGGCCATTTCGATTGCAGCAAGCGTTTCAGTCAACGTGCCGATCTGGTTGATCTTGATCAGCACGGAATTGGCGATGCCCTGGCGGATGCCTTCCGCGATGATTCTGGTATTGGTAACGAAAACGTCATCGCCGACAATCTGCACCTTCTTGCCGAGCTTATCCGTGAGTATTTTCCATCCTTCCCAGTCACCCTCCGCCATGCCGTCTTCTATGCTGATGATCGGATACCTGTCCGCCCAGGCCGACAGGTAATCGGTGAGCTGCATTGCTCCTAGCATGCGCTTTTCCGAGGCAATATCGTACTGGCCGTCCTTGAAGAATTCCGAGCTGGCACAGTCCAGACCGATCGCCACCTGCGAGCCGGGCGTATAGCCCGCCGCATCGATGGCTTCGATGATCAGCTGCAGGGCCGCCTCGTTGCTCGGCAAGTTTGGCGCGAAGCCACCTTCATCTCCCACCGTGGTGGACAAGCCCTTTCGGTCGAGCAGCTTTTTCAGGGTCTGAAAAATCTCTGCGCCACAACGCACGGCTTCCCTGAAGCTTTCCACGCCCCACGGAATGATCATAAATTCCTGCAAGTCCAGGCTGTTGTTGGCATGCGCTCCGCCGTTGATGACATTCATCATCGGCACTGGCAGCTGCATCTTTGCGGCCCCTCCCAGATAACGATAGAGCGGCAAACCGGATTCCTCGGACGCCGCCTTGGCGACCGCGAGCGAGACTGCCAGTATTGCGTTTGCACCCAGCCGGGATTTGTTTTCGGTGCCGTCGAGATCGATCAAGGTTTGGTCGATGAAACATTGCTCCACCGCATCCAGTCCGACGATTGATTCGCAGATTTCCGTATTGATATGCTCGATCGCCTTGAGGACGCCTTTGCCGCCATAGCGGTTCTTGTCGCCATCGCGTAATTCGATTGCTTCTCGTGTGCCGGTGGAAGCTCCAGAGGGCACGGCGGCTCGGCCACTGACCCCGGATTCAAGCAGCACGTCAGCTTCGACGGTAGGGTTGCCGCGGGAGTCGAGAATCTCGCGGGCAACGATATCTACAATGGAGCTCATCTGTTCTTTTCCGTTTAATGATTGTTTCGCTTACCGGCCCCGCTGTGCCATCAGCTCGCTTTCCGCAAGTCCGCGGGACTTCACCAGTTCATCGAGCGCCTTTAGCGTCTCGAGCAGAGCCTTCATCCTGTTGAGCGGCCATGCGTTGGGTCCGTCGGAGAGCGCTTTCTCGGGGTTCGGATGCGTCTCCATGAACACCCCTGCCACACCGGTTGCGACAGCGGCTCGCGCCAATACCGGCACGAATTCGCGCTGACCACCGCTCACAGTCCCCTGCCCACCGGGGAGCTGTACCGAATGCGTCGCATCAAACACCACCGGGCAGCCTGTTTCTCGCATGATCGCCAGTGAGCGCATGTCCGAGACCAGATTATTGTAGCCAAACGAGGCGCCGCGTTCGCATACCATGATGTTGTCCTGTCCGCTGGCCTCGCGCGCCTTATCGACCACATTCTTCATATCCGAAGGCGCCAGGAACTGACCTTTCTTTATGTTGACAGGCTTGCCGCTCATTGCCACGGCACGAATGAAGTCGGTCTGGCGGCAGAGAAAGGCGGGCGTCTGCAGCACGTCCACCACTGCGGCGACCGCAGATAGTTCTTCTTGCGCATGAACATCGGTCAGGACCGGGACGCCGATCTGTTTTTTGACATCGGCCAGAATCTCGAGCCCTTTGTCGACACCGAGGCCACGGAACGATTTACCGGAACTGCGGTTCGCCTTGTCATACGACGACTTGTAGATGAACGATATGCCGAGCGCGCCGGTCATCTGCTTGAGCTCTCCCGCGGTGTCGAGGGCCATTTGCCGCGATTCGACCACACAGGGGCCCGCTATCACAAATAGCGGCCGCTCCAGCCCGACATCGAAACCACAGAGTTTCATTCAGGCAACGCTCTTGATCTTGGCTGCTTGGGCTGTTTGGCTGTCGCTCTCACGATAGCGTACGGCAGCATCGATGAAGGCCGAAAAAAGCGGATGACCATCGCGTGGCGTGGAAGTGAATTCGGGATGGAACTGGCAACCCACGAACCATGGATGTCCAGGCAATTCCATCATCTCCGGCAGATTTTCGCTCGGCGTGCGTGCTGAAACCTTGTAGCCCTTGGCTTCCAGCAGTGGCACGTAGGCATTGTTGACTTCGTAGCGATGGCGATGTCGCTCATTGACCCGGCTGCCGTAAATCTGTGCAGCCAGCGTGCCGGGCTCCACCGGACAGGATTGCGAGCCGAGCCGCATGGTTCCCCCCAAATCGGATTCGCCTGTACGACGCTCCACGCGGCCGGTACGGTCAAGCCATTCCGTTATGAGCGCAACCACGGGATGCGGCGTATCCGGATCAAACTCCGTGCTGTTGGCCCCCGCCAGTCCGCCGACGTTGCGCGCAAACTCAATTGTGGCGAGTTGCATTCCGAGACAAATGCCGAGATAAGGAATGTTATTTTCGCGCGCATAGCGTATCGCGGCGATTTTGCCTTCCACGCCACGTTTGCCGAACCCGCCGGGTACCAGAATCGCATCCATTTTTTCCAGGCACTCCAGACCATTTTTTTCGACACTTTCGGAATCGATGTAATGAAGATTCAGCTTGGTGCGCGTATGGATACCGGCATGCATGAGGGCTTCCGACAACGATTTGTACGAATCGGCGAGATCGACGTACTTACCCACCAGCGCAATATTGGCTTCGTGAAGCGGATTGGCTCGCGCTTCGAGCAGCTTTGCCCATTTCGACAGGTCGGCCGGCGGCGCCTTGATGCCGAGCTTGCGGCAAACAATGTCGTCGAGCCCTTGGTCGTGGAAAAATGCCGGGATCTTATAAATGGAGTCCACGTCCACGGCGGAAATGACTGCCTCCTCTTCAACATTGGTGAACAGCGCGATCTTGCGTCTCTCGTTGTCGGGGACCATACGGTCCGCGCGACACAACAGGATATCGGGCTGAATACCGATCTCGCGCAACTCCTTGACCGAGTGCTGAGTCGGCTTGGTCTTGATTTCCCCAGCCGAAGGAATGTATGGCACGAGCGTCAAATGGATGAAGCATGAGTTGCCTCTGCCATTCTGAATGCTCATTTGCCGTACGGCTTCCAGGAACGGAAGCGATTCGATGTCACCCACCGTGCCGCCGATTTCGCAAATCGCGACTTCGGCGTCTCCCGCTCCCATTGCGATGAAGCTTTTTATTTCGTCGGTGATGTGCGGAATGACCTGCACTGTGCCACCTAGATAGTCGCCGCGTCGCTCTTTCTTGATGACGCTTTCATAAATCTGGCCGGTAGTAAAATTGTTACGCTTGGTCATCTTCGCGGCAGCGAAGCGTTCATAGTGGCCAAGGTCCAGGTCTGTTTCGGCGCCATCCTCGGTCACAAAAACCTCACCGTGCTGAAACGGACTCATGGTGCCCGGATCAACGTTGATGTACGGATCAAGCTTCAGGAGGGTGATTTTGATGCCGCGCGATTCGAGAATTGCGGCGAGAGACGCGGAGGCGATACCTTTGCCCAGGGAGGAGACAACACCACCGGTTACAAAGATAAATTTTGTCATTCCATACTTGCTCCAACTTGCCTGCAAAATAGTAACCCAATACGGCAAGGGCCGTCACCAAGTTATTGGGGCGGCCACGCAAGAACTCAATCAGGACGTGATTTCAGTCAGGCAGCGGCGACTTTTTTTTGAGTGCACTGGCCAAGATACATCCAGGTTTCGACCACGGTGTCGGGATTGAGCGAAATTGCATCGATTTGCTGTTCCATCAACCACTCCGCCAGATCGGGGTGATCCGACGGGCCTTGGCCGCAAATACCAACGTACTTGCCCGCTTTCCGGCAGGCCGCGATCGCCATGCCGATCATTACCTTGACAGCAGCGTCACGCTCGTCGAACTGGCCGGCGACAATGCCGGAATCGCGATCCAATCCAAGGGTCAGCTGCGTCATGTCATTTGAACCGATCGAGAAGCCGTCGAAATGCTGAAGGAACTGGTCGGCTAGGATGGCATTCGACGGGATCTCGCACATCATGATGACGCGCAGCCCGTTCTTTCCGCGCTCGAGCCCGTTGCTCTTGAGCAATTCGATGACCTCCGCGGCCTCGCTCACGGTGCGCACGAATGGCACCATGATTTCGACGTTGGTCAGGCCCATTTCGTCGCGGACCATCTTGAGCGCGCGGCATTCCAGCTCGAAACATTCGCGAAAACTTTCCGAGATATAGCGTGAAGCACCGCGGAAGCCCAGCATCGGATTTTCTTCCTGCGGCTCGTATTGCTGGCCGCCGGTGAGGCTGGAATATTCGTTCGACTTGAAGTCCGACAAGCGCACGATGACGGGTTTCGGAAAAAAAGCGGCGCCCAGGGTGGCAATGCCTTCAGTAAGCTTGTTCACGTAAAACGAAACCGGGTCGGGATACCCGGCGATGAGTGCTTCAATGGCCTCCTTGATCTCCGGCTTGAGCTTGGGATAGGCCAATGCCGCCTTGGGATGCACTCCAATCATGCGCGCGATGATGAATTCCAGCCGTGCCAGCCCAACACCGGCGTTGGGCAGGCGCTGGAAATCAAAAGCTAGTTCCGGGTTGCCCACATTCATCCCGATTTTGACCGGAATGGAGGGCAGCTTGTCGAGCCTGATGTGCAGCACCTCGACGTCCAGTATGCCCTTATAAACATAGCCGGTATCGCCCTCGGCGCATGACACTGTCACATGGCCGCCTTCGTTGAGTTTCGCCGTAGCGTCGCCGCAACCGACCACCGCCGGGATTCCGAGTTCACGCGCAATGATTGCGGCATGGCAGGTCCGGCCGCCGCGATTGGTTACGATCGCGGACGCCTTCTTCATGACCGGTTCCCAATCCGGATCAGTCATGTCGGTGACCAGCACGTCGCCAGATCGCACTTTGTGCATTTCCGAAGCATTCTTCACCAGCCTCACCGTGCCGGTGCCGATGCGGTTGCCTATGGCCCGCCCGGTAACCAGTTCAGCACCCCTTTTCTTCAAGCGGAACCGCTCCTGTGTTTCTTCCCTCGCTCGTACTGTTTCGGGCCGCGCTTGCAGGATATAAAGCTTGCCATCGACGCCATCCCGGCCCCACTCCACGTCCATCGGGCGACCATAATGTTTTTCGATGATCATCGCGTAACGTGCTAGTTCCACCACTTCAGCGTCCGTAATGGAAAAGCGGCGTTGATCGGAGGGCGCAACATCCAGTGTCTGCACCGAGCTACCGGCTGCGTGGCTCTCGCTAAAAATCATGCGCAGCGCCTTTGACCCGAGGTTGCGGCGCAGAATCGCCGGCCGGCCGGCAGCCATGGCCGGTTTGTAAACGTAGAATTCGTCGGGATTCACCTGTCCTTGCACGACCGTCTCGCCCAGTCCGTATGCAGAAGTAATAAATACGACCTTGTCGAAACCGGACTCGGTGTCCAGCGTGAACATCACGCCCGCCGCGCCTTTGTCGCTGCGAACCATGCGTTGCACGCCTGCCGACAGCGCGACGTCGGCATGCGCGAAGCCCTGGTGCACTCGATAGGAAATCGCGCGATCGTTATACAACGACGCAAATACGTGCCGAATCGCGAGCAGGATGTTATCCAGCCCCTGAATGTTCAAGAATGTTTCCTGTTGTCCGGCAAACGATGCGTCCGGCAAATCTTCTGCGGTAGCTGACGATCTGACCGCAAAGCTGGCGTCGCTACCCTGATTATCGGCCAGTGACCGATAAGCGGCGCCGATCGCCGCTTCGAATGCGGGGGGCAGCGGCGCTTCCAGGATCCATTGGCGGATGTCGCGGCCGGCATTCGCCAGCGCCGCCACATCTTCGATGTCGAGCTTTTTGAGTGCCTGCCCGATACGATCATCCAGTCCACCGGCCGACAAGAACGTCCGATAAGCTTCAGCGGTCGTGGCAAACCCGGCCGGGACGCGCACGCCGGCGCTGGTCAGCTGGCTGATCATTTCACCGAGCGATGCATTCTTGCCGCCGACGCGCGCCACGTCTCCCATACGCAAATGCTCGAAAGGCAGGACATAAGACGCTTGACTCATTCGCTGGTCCGCAATGATGGTTGAAAAAAATGGTATTTTACCGACGGAACCCAAACCCGTGCATTAACATGACAACCCATCGCACAGCGTTCTTCGTTTCCGACCGCACCGGCATTACCGCGGAGATGCTCGGGCACAGTTTGTTGACCCAGTTCGAGCATGTCTCCTTTACTGAAATCACCTTGCCGTTCGTCGATTCGCGCGAAAAAGCGCAGGAAACGGCGCGCCTGATCGATCTCACTGCGGGGACGGACGGCAATCGGCCTTTGGTATTCAGCACGCTGGTGGACAAAAACCTGAGCGGTATCATTCAGGCCGCGAACGTTTTTTACATCGATTGTTTCCAGGTGTTCATCGCTCCAATGGAAGCCGAGCTGGGCGTGAAATCGTCCCACACGGTGGGACGATCGCACAGCGTGCGCAACAACAGTTCCTATTTCAATCGCATCGAGGCCGTCAATTTCGCGCTTTCCCACGACGACGGGCAGACCACCAAGGAACTCGATGCCGCCGATGTCATTCTGGTAGGCGTATCGCGCTGTGGCAAGACGCCAACCTGCCTATACATGGCACTGCAGTTCGGTATTCGGGCTGCAAACTATCCGTTGATTCCGGAAGATTTCCAGGCGAAGAAGCTGCCCGGTACCCTGCAGCCTTACCGGTCGAAGATGTTTGGCTTGACGATCCGTGCGGACCGCCTGCAGCGCATTCGCCATGAACGGCGGCCCGGCAGCACCTACTCGAGCATGGCGAACTGCGAATACGAAATTCGCGAAGCCGAAATGCTGATGCGGGGCGAAGGCATTTCGATCCTCGACACCACCACCAAATCGATCGAGGAACTGGCCACGACTATTCTGCAGAAGGCGCACCTGCAACGTCACGTTTACTGAAGCGCCAAGTCCGCCCAGGTGAATTTATCTAGTCGCCGAAGTCCAGGCACAGCGAACGCACCGGAGCGAACGTTCGCCGGTGTATAGGGCAAACGCCGAAGCGCCGTAATGCCTCGAGATGCTCGGGCGTGGAATAGCCTTTATGGCTGGCGAAGCCATAATCGGGATAAAGCTCGTGCAATTGCCGCATCAATGCGTCGCGCGCGGTCTTTGCCAAAATTGAGGCCGCCGATATTTCAGCGACCAGCGCATCGCCATCGATGATCGCGCGAACCGGGAAACGCACATCCGGACAATGCAGTCCATCAACCAGGACTTCGTGCGGTTCCAGCGCCAACTGCTCCACCGCGCGACGCATCGCCAGCAGACTGGCCCGCAGAATGTTGATGCGATCAATTTCCTCGACCGATGCACTCGCCACTGCCCAGCCGGCGGCGCGATCGCGGATCTGTAAAGCAAGCTCTTCCCGGCGCTCGGGAGTCAGCACCTTGGAATCAGCCAATCCCTCGATTGGATCGCGCTTGTGCAGGATCACGCAAGCCGCGAAAACTGGACCGGCAAGCGGGCCTCGGCCGGCTTCGTCCACCCCGCAGATCAACAGCCCCCGCCTCACGCGTGCATGCCGCTGCGCGCCGCTACCCCGACATGGGACGGCGTTGGAATGGGTTTTAGCATGGGCAAGATTGCCTCGACGGCAAGCCTTGCGGTGTCCTGCTTGAGGGAACGGTGAACGGCGAGGAACTTGTTTTCGAGTCGTCTGCGCACTTCCTTGTCCTCCAGCTGGTTGCATAGCGCCTGCGCGAGGTTCTCCGCCGTGGCATCTTCCTGCAGCAATTCCGGCACGACGAACTCCCCAGCCAGGATGTTGGGCAGCCCCGCATATGGAAGATGCGCCTTGCGCCGCATAATCCAGGCGGAGAGTCGTGGCATTTTGTAGCTGATGACCATGGGACGTTTCAACAGTGCCGCTTCCAGGGTCGCCGTTCCTGACGCGACCAGAACCACGTCGGCAGCGGTCATGGCCATATGCGCATGGCCGAACAGGATAGTGATCGGCAAGTCCTCTGCCTGCTGGCGATAGATCGCCTGTTCGAAGATGTATCGGGTTTCGCGACTCACCAGCGGCACGAGAAACAGCGGATTGGAAACTTGCCCAGCCACCAGTCTTGCCGTGGCGATGAACAATTCCGCCATTTCGCGGACTTCGCTTTGGCGGCTGCCGGGCAGCACGGCGACCACCGTTTGCTTCGGGGAAATACGCATTTGCTCACGCGCTGCGCTTCGGTCCGGCTTTTCCGGAAAAGAATCGGCAAGCGGATGGCCCACATAGGCGACCGGCACGCCGGCTTTCTCATAGATTGCCGGCTCAAACGGAAACAGCGCCAGCACCTTCGATGCTGCACGCTTTATTTTGTGGATGCGCTCGCCACGCCATCCCCAGATCGAAGGACCCACATACTGCACCGTGGCAATTCCCTTCACGCGCAGACTTCTTTCTAGTTCGATATTGAAATCCGGAGCATCGATGCCAATGAACAGATCCGGCGGATCCGCCAGTAGCCTGCGCCGCAGCTCGCGGCGCACGCGCAGCAGCTTGGGCAGGCTTTTCAAGACTTCTACGTAGCCGCGCACTGCGAACCATTCCATCGGGTACCAGCTTCGCATGCCCATCGACTGCATTCGCGGCCCGCCGATGCCGAACGCTTCGAGCCGTGGCAAATGATCTTTCAGTGCCGCCAGCAAATGTGCGCCCAGCAGGTCGCCTGAAGCTTCTCCGGCCATCAGTGCGATGCGGACTGTCCTGGACGACAAGTCGTTCATGGCTAGCGGATGATGCTGCGCTTCGAGGAGTCGAGGAACTCCACGAAGATAGTCAGCTCGGGGCAATCTGCAACCTGTGTCCGCAAAGCCTGCTTTGCTTCTTCAAAAGTCAGCCCGGATTTGTACAGCGTTTTATAGGCGCGGCGGATTTGCTCGATGGCATGCGAACTGAAAGCGCGCCGTCTCAAGCCTTCCACGTTGATGCCATGCGGCTCTGCGGAATTCCCGCTCGCCATGATGAACGGCGGAACGTCGCGCAGCACGATTGTTCCGCCGGCCGTGAAAGCATGGGCTCCAACCCGACAAAACTGATGGACCATCGTGCCTCCGCCGAGAATGGCATGGTCATGGATCGACACGTGGCCTGCCAGAGTCACCATGTTCGCCAGGATGGTGTGGCTGCCGAGCTGTGAATCATGCGCCATATGCACATAGGCCATGATCCAGTTGTGATCGCCGATCCTTGTCACACCGGCATCCTGCACTGTTCCGGTATTCAGCGTGCAGAATTCGCGGATGACGTTGTGATCACCAATTTCCAGGCGCGTAGGCTCCCCCGCGTACTTCTTGTCCTGTGGTTCGCCGCCGACAACGGCATGCTGATAGATCCGGTTGAGCTTGCCGATGCGGGTATGGCCGGTAATTACGGTATGGGACCCGACTGAGCTGGACTCGCCGATCTCGACATGCTCGCCGATCACGGCATAAGGGCCGATCTCGACATCCTGGGCGATTTTGGCGCCGGGGTGGACGATTGCCGAAGCATGAATCATTTCACGGCGTTTCCGGGATTCCCGCGCATCGTGCACAGCAGTTGCGCTTCCGAAACCACGACGTCATCCACCAATGCCTGTGCCGAGAACTTCCAGATCCCGCGTATCGCGCGCAATATCTGTACTTTCAGTATCAGCCGGTCTCCCGGCATTACCGGCTTTTTGAACCGGGCTTCATCAATGCCGACGAAGTAATACACGCTCCTGCTATCGCTCTTCAGATTGAAGGTTTTGAAGGCCAGCACCGCTGCCGCCTGTGCCATTGCCTCAACCAGCAGCACGCCCGGCATGACCGGGTAGTGTGGAAAATGTCCCGCAAAAAAAGGTTCGTTGATGGTGACATTCTTCAGCGCGATGATTTCCTTGCCCGGATCGACCGACAGCACGCGGTCGATCAGGAGCATCGGATACCGATGCGGCAGGTGTTCCATGATTTCCTGAATCTCCATCGCGTTCAAGGTCATCCCTTTCTGATTTTTTTTACTTCGTTTTCGAGGCTGCGGACAGTTTCCATCAAATCGTGCAGGTGGCGCACTAGCGCGGCATTCTTGAGCCATTGGGCATGTGGCTGCATGGGGAATACTGCCGTATAAGTGCCCGGCGATTGGATCGATTTGGCCACCAGCGTACCCCCGGAAATGGTCACGCGGTCCGCAATTGTCAGATGCCCTGAAATCATTGCGCTGCCGCCGATCATGCAGTACTTGCCAATCCGAACGCTGCCCGCAATTCCGGTGCATCCCGCTATTGCCGTATGCGCGCCGATGTGGCAGTTGTGGCCGATCTGGATCTGATTGTCCAGTTTTACGCCTTCTTCGATGACGGTATCATCGAGCGCGCCACGGTCAATGGTCGTGTTTGCGCCGATCTCAACATCATCGCCGATGATGACACGGCCTATCTGCGGAATCTTGAGCCAGTGTCCTTCATCCATCGCCATGCCAAAACCATCTGCGCCAATGACTACGCCGGAATGCACAATGACGCGCTGGCCGATTTCACACTTGGAGTAGACACTGACGTTGGCATGCAGTCGCGACCGCGCTCCTATACGAACATTCTCGCCTACGAAACAGTTCGCACTGATTACCGCCTCGTCGCCCACTTCCGCGCCGCCTTCAATGACTGCACAGGGCCCGACGCTGGCCGACGCCGCGATCCTGGCTCGCGCATCGATGACCGCCTGCGCATGGATACCA
>JBJMWI010000165.1:0-11756 GCA_045810225.1 Burkholderiales bacterium | reverse complement strand
AAAACCAAATCTTGAGTGCCCTAAATGTTTTTACATTTGAGAGGCACCTTGCTCACGGGATCAACGTGCTTGGAAATACTCTTAACCATAGCCAAACTAAAATGCCAGCCCTTCGGATCGTGGTATTACTAACTGCGATAGCTGCCTTATGCGTAGCCCAAGGATATGTCGAAGGATATTTTGAATTTCGTCACCAGCACGAACCACGGTGGTGGTGGCATTTATATGTGATCGTAGCGACTGCTCTAATTTATGCATGGTATTACTATGACAGTGAGGTGCGTGGATTCCATCGCACGAAATGGCTGAACATCGCTGTTGTCGGTCTGGCGGTTGTCGCTATCCCATATTACGTATTTCAAAGTAACAAGGGACATCGTCGGAAGGCAATCCTTTATCTATCGGGTTATGTTTTTCTGATTTCTGTATGTATCGCGATAGGCGAATATCTCGCGAAACAGTGGACGTCATTCTAATGATCGGATGCTGCTGTTCCAGCTTCGCCAAAACTGCCGCCGACATTTAAAATCCATCGCGATCCACCTGGCGTGGCCGTCGTTCATGGTTTCACTGTTTGAGGAAATTGCATGTCTGGTCCATTTGGGACTCGACCAACCTCTAACGATAGTGAGCACGCAATAATCTGGCGGGTTGCTCGATGACCTCGCGATCTGCGCGGTTACGGCAGCTCGTGAAATTTCGGTAAGAGGGTCCAAACGGATAATCAAGCAAGACTGCAGCCTACAAGCGCCAGCCATAACCCAAATAAAAAAGATTGGTGAACCGTCGCTCGACAATAGGACTATTTGTCAGTGAACTGCCGAGACGATCATTCTCAAGGCCGAATAATAAAGTGCTCTTGCGACCGAAATCGTAATTGAAATGCAGTCCCGTATGCAGCTTCGTGCCTGCGCCAGGCTCGTAGAAAGGCCTCGCCAATGTTGCTTCCGAGGTGCGGACTCCATAGTAATAATTTGCGATCTTCGCATCCATCTGTTCCAGTCCTAAAAACGCATCCACTCCGAAACGATCGGTAAGGTCCAGTCGGGTGAAGAAGAATAGCCTCGCTGCCCCTCCGTCGCTCGCGCCCGTGACGTCATGCACGTAACTCAGGCTAATCCCGGCTTTGGCTGATCCGTAATCCAGACTCAAGCCGGTTTCTATGCTCGGCCTGCGCGTCATCATCCCGGCGAGCCGCTCGCCATCGCTCGAATTGAAGCCGAGACGCGGCGCTACAACGAGAGCGAGGCCCAAAGTTTTTTCCTGATTGGCCAGGAAATAGAGTCCGGCCTGCCAGTATTCGATGTAACCGAATTCCCCGAACTTCAGAGATGCCAATGGGACCGGGATGGTTTGATAGTCTGCGGAGCCGCTGTAACTGGAGATCACCATTGCACCCGCCCCAAGCCGGCCGCGGACCAGTTTGCTGTCGGGGACAGCGTCGGCCGCCGCGGCCGCCCAGTGTCCCGGCCCACCGCAGAGCATAAGGATGCACAACGCGAAGAGCGGCTTTTGAATTATGCGACAGACCAAAGGCTGACGAGATGCTAAGGGCGCCACTCTGGCGCCGACATGGACGTTAGTCATTCGTTGATGTGTGACCCTGGAATGTCGCTATGATCGAACATTCCCGACATGGTTCAGGAGCTCGCTGTCGCGGGCTATCATCTGGCGCTTTCAGAATACCAGCCTGAGGGCCGAGTCCACGACGCTTCTTCGGTGTATGTGCCAACGCACAGAACCTACTCCATGTTTGTGGTATCCAACAGGAATGGACCCAAGCCTTGTCGTTAAGTGGGCATCTTAGAGCAGCGCGGAAGTGCCATCGCGGCGGGCGAGTGGAAATGCGTCCACATTCCGCAGGGGCGCGTCTTTGGCCCGTCCTACAGAACTTTCATGAGCATGGTGCACGCAGAGAACTGCGTCCCTTACGATCCCAAAACAGAGTATCCAATCTATTGTGTGCCAGCCTCCGAGGGGGATGGCGTATGTTTTGTCTTTTCACCGCCAGCGGTGCAACGATTTAGCAAGTTGATCAAGTTTTGGGGCGGGATTCCTTTTCCGGCGCCGGAGCATCTGAAGTTAGTCCAGCGCGTTTTATAGTCAGGCGCACAGCCCGCATAACTTCCCGCTCGAGCAGCAGGGACACTGCGATCGCAATCGAGACAGTCCCCATACGCATAGTTGCAATAGACCATTGCCGCTCGCATACGCCAATACGGCGCGGAAAGGACACCCGATTCAACGGGCGCGAGACGGCAGCGAAAGAAATGACGAAGCGTTCGATAGCTGCCGAAATATTAGGGTTCCTCATACATGGGCCAAATCGCTCACGATTATTGGCCGATAAACTACTCCAGCCTTCATTTCCCAGTCATATGATGGTTTCGCATCGCGCATTCTGGTTAGGAGTGCTCGGCAGGCCGACTCAGACTCCACATCTGAGTCGGCCTTTTTGTTTATTTCGCTGCGCGCCTGATCGGTATGTTCGGCCTCTGCTCTAACAGGATTTCGTCCAGTCCAAATCCAGAGCAGGGCGTTTATCGATAATGTCGCCGCGACAAGGCCCCACTTTGCCTGGTTTTCTAGCGCCGGAAAGTAAGGTCACGAATCGCCATTCACGAACTACTACGCTGACAAACATGCATCAACAGTATCGGCACGCGTCCCAGCAGGCGTACTACCGATCTCTGATTATCGTGCCACTTCCGCTGGGCGTCGGATTTACATTTGTCCCAGTACCAGTCAAGGCAGGTGTACTGGCGGTTCCGTCCGACGTCGTGCCAATACCTGTCCCTGCCATGGGCGTGGTCCCGATGCCAGAAGAAGTCGTCGTCCCGATACCCGTAGTAGTGGTAATCCCTGGAGATGTGGTCGTAGTCGGCGTGATCGTTGTGGTCCCAGCTGGTGTAATCGGTGTCGTCCCGGCTGGTGTAATCGTTGTGGTGCCGGCTGGTGTAATTGGTGTGTTGCCACTGGACGTAGTTGGTGTGGTGCCACTAGACGTAATCGGTGTGGTGCCACTAGATGTAATTGGTGTGGTGCCACTAGATGTAATTGGTGTGGTCCCGCTTGACGTAATTGGTGCCGTCCCACTGGATGTAATTGGTGCCGTGCCACTAGACGTAATTGGTGCCGTCCCGGTTGGCGTCGTTCCGGTTGGTGTGGTTCCCGCCGGAGACCGTGTAGCGCTTCCTGGTGTAACGGTGTCGGTCACCGGTGGAGCGTTGGAGGCCCCATTGTCGCCGCCGCTTCCGCAGCCCGCGAGGATGAGCAAAGCAAGCAATGTGGCGTGGATGGGTATCAGTTTCGAATGCATACGAGCCAACTCGCACGGATGGTGCCGACTCCGAATCGCAATGCATCCCCAACGGGAAGACTGCTGTTTGTTTGAGTGCCGTAACAACTTCGACAGCAGCACTATCCATAGTTGCGACGCCTAGCTCCGCGGGCATAGGCCGTTCGGACCAAACTGCGCCTGCTAGTGAGCAGCCCCGTGCACGCGCTCGGCGCCGGCATACCGGCGTAGCAGCTGTATCCGCGGTACCATGAACCACACGAGCATAATAAAGCCGCAGAGCACTACGGCAAGAAACAGCGCCCAATTGGTCTGAGCAAGCACGACCTGCGCGACAACATAGAACTCGAGTGTCAGGCCAAGCATGAGAGCAACCATTGCCACCAGTGCGGCCCTACTTGCTACGGTAATGAAGGTTGCATTTACTTTCATCGGCCCGGTCTGTCGATGGTAAGCCGCCGGGGCCATGATCAAGACTACGGCCACGGCGACCAGCGCAATGGCGGCAAGATGGAGATATTGTTCAGAAGCGTTCAGCTTTTCGTCAAAGCCGTCATTGAATATGGCTATAAGCTGAAAGCCGAACAGCGCCTGGATCCCGGGCAGTATGGTTCGGCATTCCTCCAGCAAAAAATTTGCCGCTTGCTGCAGCGACAGTCTTTCTTCCCGTTCTTCCATTGTTGACGGTTGTTCCACGGTAGTTCGGCACGGCAGTGCTCTTTCAATCCGTCACGCGAGCGGCACGCAAACAATATGCCGAGGTTTTCGACCTGTATCTCGCCAGTGGATAGCGCCGCCGTTTGTCATCGGCGCAGTAATTCCTACCAAACACGCGCGCCAATCGGTAAAAATGAATGTCGACGGCTCCAGTGCCAAAGAGTCGATGGTTCCGTTCGGAACGGTTGCGGCACCCGAAACGATTTCCATTCCTTGTATGTATTCCGTTGCCATGCGGGCAGTGCCACGGCACCACGCCAATCGCGATCAGGGACCGTTTGCATTAATTTCCGTGCAAGCACGTCGCAACATTCCGAAGCTCAGCGCTGATCCATTCGCCCTATGGCGCTGCTTGCTTCGCATAGTAAAAGGCGGTTCAAGAACGAAACGCTTCGCGGGCTGTCCCGCCATGCATGGCATCTTCTGCAATCGATCACTCCGACACGCCGGCGCATTCGACGCCCGCGCAGGCGCCGCACCGCCCGCGACGCAAACAGATCAAATGGATTATCGCGGGCATCGTGCTGGTGGCCCTGGCGAGTGCGGCAGTCGCGTACTGGCGGGAAAGCTCTCGCTATGTCAGCACGGACGACGCTTATGTGCAGGCGAATCAAGTCGAAGTCACTGCGCAAGTTTCCGGTCCGGTGACCAAAGTCTACGTCCGAGACCAACAAACGGTGAAAAGCGGAGACTCGCTGTTCGATATTGATGCGGCCAACTATGAGTTGGCGTTGCAGAAGGCACAAGCGCAACTCGAACTGGCGCGCCAGTCGGTGTCTCAGGAGAGCGCCAATGTCGCTGCGGCTGAAGCGCTGCTGGCGCAGCGTCGCGCAGAGGCAAAAAATGCGCGACACAACTGGACTCGCAACCAGGAGCTCATGAAAAGCGGGTTTGTATCGCCGCAGGGTGCGGAAAACGCTCGCACCCAACTGGCCACTGCGGAAGCGGCAGTCAAGGCAGCGGAGGCCAACGTCGCCCAGGCCCGCAGCGCGCTTGGTCGCCTCGGCGATGAAAATGCAAACGTACAGTCTGCGATCGCGGCAGTACGCCAGGCCCAGCTTGACCTTGAGCGCACGCGGTTGACATCTCCGGTGAACGGCGTCGTTGCCAATCTGACATTGCAGCCGGGCAATACGGTGCAGCCGGGCGTGCCGCTATTTGTGATTATCTCGGATGAGGAATATTGGATCGACGCCAATTTCAAGGAAACGCAGCTCATTGGCATTCGCCCCGGCCAGAAAGCGATCATCGAATCGGATATTTATCCGGATCGCGTATTCCACGGCGTTGTGCAAAGCCTCAGCGCGGGCAGCGGTGCAGCGTTCTCGCTGCTTCCGCCGCAAAACGCGACCGGGAACTGGGTCAAAGTTACCCAGCGCGTCCCGGTGCGCATCAAAGTCGAAGACCCGGACCCCAGACATCCGCTGCGCATCGGCACCACCGCAACCGTGAAAGTTGCCAAATCAGGGTGAACCATGTTTCATCGGGTGCTACTTTGCTATGACGGCACGCGCGAAGGACGCAACGCATTGCGACAAGGTGCCGACGTGGTGATCTGCATGCATTCCCAAGTCTACCTGCTGGCCATTTCGCGCAATCTCGTCTCGACAGCAATCCCGGAAGGCGTCACGCCGGAACTGTGCGAGCAGGAAGATGAGCGCGCGGACGCCTTGCTGCAGGAAGGCATTGCCTGGCTGCGTGAGCGCGGCGTTGCGGCCCAAGGCTCGCTCGAATATGGCAATGCCGTGGACTGCATCGCGGCAACGGCGCAACGCATCGGTGCGGATTTGATCGTGCTGGGCCACAAGCCGCGCGGACGGCTTGCGCGCTGGTGGAGCGAGTCAGATGAACAATCGTTGCTCGATCGCGTTTCCTGCAGCATTTTGGTCGCCACGTCCCCCGGAGCAGAATAATGGGAGGCGAGCGCCTGATGATCACGCTCGCCGTCATGTCGGCGACGCTGATCCAGGTGCTCGATACGACAATCGTCAACGTCGCGTTGCCGCACATGGCCGGAGAATTGGGCGCCACCACCGACCAGATCAGCTGGGTGCTGACCAGTTACCTGGTTTCGTCGGCGATTGTCATGCCGCTCACGGGGTACTTTTCCGACACGCGCGGGCGCAAGCGTTTCCTGCTGGTTTGCATTGCCGGTTTCGTGGCGGCTTCGGCACTGTGCGGCATCTCTCAATCGCTTGCCGAGATTGTCGGTTTCCGGCTGCTGCAGGGCGTTTTCGGTGCGGCGCTCGTTCCACTGTCGCAGGCGATCATGACTGACGCTTATCCCGTGGAAGATCGTGGCAAGGCCATGGCGATCTGGGGCCTGGGCGTCATGGTGGGACCCGTGCTTGGTCCGACGCTGGGCGGATGGTTGACCGAATATGCAAGCTGGCGCTGGACCTTTTATATCAACGTGCCGATTGGCGCCTTGTCATTTTTCCTCGCCTCGCAATATGTCCACAATGCGCCACGCAAGAGCAGGCGCATGGATTGGACGGGACTGGCCTTGCTTGGGGGCGGCGTGGCGGGGCTGCAATATATGCTGGACCGCGGCACCACGCAGGACTGGTTTGCGGCCATGGACATTCGCGTCGCGGCTGTACTCGCCGTCGTCGGAATTTCGGGCTTCATCTGGCACAGTCTGCGTCGCGGCGGAAACGCGCTGTTCGACTTGCATATTTTCCGCGACCGAAATTTTGCGATGGCCTGCGTTGTCATGGCCGCGCTCGGACTGGGCCTATTTGGCGGGCTGGTGTTGCAGCCGATCCTGCTGGAAGGATTGCTCGATTACCCGATCGTCACGACCGGTTTTGTCATGGCGCCACGCGGGCTGGCGACAGCCATCAGCATGATCGTCGTCGGGCGTCTGGTGAACCGCGTGGACGCGCGTGTACTGGTAGGAACCGGCATGCTCATCAGCGCGGCCGGCTCCTATGCCATGACCTGGTATTCCCTGGATGTAAACACGGTATGGATAATCTGGCCGGCGTTCCTGCAGGGCATGGGACTGGGACTGATCTTCGTGCCGCTATCGACGATCGCCTATGCGACTCTGGAACGATCACGCATGGCAGAGGCGGCAGGTATTTACAGCCTGGTACGCACCATTGGTGCGGCTGCGGGAATCTCGGTCGTGACGACTTTGATGACGCGGCAGGCGCAGGTCATCTGGAATCAGCTCGGCAGCCATGTGACCAAGTACAACCCGGCATTGCTGGAGTATCTGCGCTCACTGCATCTTGCGCCGACCGACCCGCATGCCATGGCGCTCGTCGCTGCTGAACTTGGCAGGCAGGCGCAGATGGGAGCCATGCTGGCCGTGTTTCAAGTCACGACATGGAGCTTCCTCGGCATGCTCCCGCTCGTGCTTCTTTTGCGCCGTAGCCGGTAAATTGGGGATTTGAGCCATTTTCAGCAGAACGATGTCTAACCGCTGTCATACTAGTGTCAAGTTTAAGAACCAGTGCTAAGCTTATGAAGTACTAATTCAATGTGAGGAAATCATGGCGGCCCGGTCCATTGCTTCTTTAACCGTCTCTTTCGGCCTGGTTTCGATACCGGTCAAGCTCTACTCCGCAACGCAGGCGCGGGCGAGCATCTCGTTCAATCTGCTGCATGCCAAAGACGGCTCGCGTCTGCGCCAGCAATACGTTTGCATAAAGGAAGACGTTGTGGTCGAGCGCGACGACATGATCAAGGGCTATGAATTCGCCAAGGATCAGTACGTGACCTTTACTGCGGAGGAGCTGAAGGCGCTTGAAGAAGAATCCACGGGTACCGTCGAAATCACGGAATTCGTGCCGGACGAAAAAATTGATCCCATCTACTACGACAAAGCCTACTACCTGGCTCCCGACAAGGGCGGCGCAAAACCTTACGCACTCTTGAGTGAAGGCATGCGCAGCACAGGGCGTTGCGCGCTCGCGCGCTGGGCGGCGAGAGGAAAGCAATATCTGGTGCAACTGCGGCCGGTGGCCGATGGTCTCATGATGCAGCAACTGCTGTATGCGGATGAGGTGCGGCCCATGTCGGAAATTGAAATCCAGCATTCGCCCGTGAAAGAAGCAGAGCTCAAGCTCGCCGTGCAGCTGATCGATCAAATCTCCGCCGACGAATTCAATCCCAAGGCTTACGAGGATGATGTCAAAAAGCGCATTGAAGCCGCGGTTGAGAAAAAGATATCGGGTAAGGAAATTTCAGTATCACCGGCAGCCCCTACCGGCAAGGGCGCTCAGGTCATCGATCTGATGGAAGCGTTGCGCGCCAGTCTGAACAAAGGCACGCCAAAGCCCGAGCAAGCCGAGCGCAAGCCACCGAAAAGAGCCGCTGCAGCAGCCCGACCCGCCAAGGCAAAGGCGGCGCGCCGTTAACTGGCATCGGGGATGCGATCGACCTATACGGTAAAGGAAGCGCAAAAAATACTCGGCATCCCGCTGTCGGCAATTCGCAAATTTGTGGGCAATGGGTTCGTCTCGCCGACCCGGGGCTCCCGGCGAGAATATCGGTTGAGTTTTCACGACCTGGTGGTTCTGCGCATGGCCAAGGCACTGTTCGATGCGAGTTTGTCGCCACGCCGTATCGGCGTTTGCCTCAAACGCCTGCGCAAGCAACTGCCGGAAACGCTGCCCTTGGCAGGGCTTCGTATCAGCGCGATGGGCAAGGATGTCATCGTAAAAGAACGCGACGCCCGCTGGCGCGCCGAGGACGGCCAATACCTGCTGGCGCTGGACGTATCCGAAAGCCATGGTGCCGTATCGTTCTCCCAGCCGTCCGCTTCCAACGATCACACTGACTGGTTTGAGCGCGCGTTCGACCTGGAAAGCCTTGATCCAGCGCAATCGATGATCGCTTACCAGAAAGCCATCGAGCAGGATCCGTCTTTTGCGCCCGCGTATGCCAATCTCGGCCGGCTGCTGCATGCAGCGGGACGCGCCAGCGAAGCAGAAACCATCTACCTCGAGGGCGACGCGGCTTGCCCCGACGACCCGATCGTGCTGTTCAACTTCGCACTGCTGAAGGAAGACCAGGAGCGTAACGAAGAAGCCATCGGGTTGTACAAGCGCGCGTTGGCCGCCGACCCAGCCATGGGGGATGCCCATTACAACTTGGGTCTGCTCTACCAGTCCTTGCGGCGCCAGCGCGAAGCGCTGCGCCACTTCAGCGCCTTTCGCAAACTCTCCGCGGGTTCAAACTCCACAGAATAAGGTTAAGTCGTGGCGCTAGAGACCTATCGTCAGAAACGCAATTTCAGTATCACGCCAGAGCCAAAAGGGCGCAAACCGAAGGCTAAAAAAAACGCGCTCGCGTTTGTGGTGCAGAAACACGCCGCCAGCCGCCTTCACTATGATTTCCGGCTGGAGCTCAACGGTGTGCTGCTGAGCTGGGCGGTACCCAAAGGGCCAAGTCTGGACCCGAACGACAAGCGCCTCGCAATGCACGTCGAAGATCATCCAATCGAATACGGGGAATTTGAAGGAATCATTCCGCCCAAGCAGTATGGGGGCGGGACGGTACTGCTCTGGGACAAGGGAACCTGGGTTCCGAAGGAAGATCCGGCTACCGGTTATGCAAAAGGAAAACTAAAATTTGACCTCGAGGGCGAAAAGCTGCACGGCGGCTGGACACTGGTTCGAAGCCGCGGCAGCAAGTACGCCGGCGACAAGGCCTGGCTGCTGATCAAGGAGAACGACGATTTTGCCAGGCGCGGGCCGGACGCACTCATTGTGGAGGACAAGCCCAAGAGCGTCGCCACCGGACGCAGCATCGAGGAGATTGCGGCAGAGCGCGATCGCGTGTGGGAGTCCAACAAGTCGGTACAGGAAAACGTCAAAAGCGGCGCTGTAGCAAAAAAAAAGAAGCGCAAGATTGATGTTTCCAGCGTTGAAGGCGTGGTGCGGCGTCAAATTCCGGATTTCATCGAGCCGCAACTAGCAACGCTGGTTAAAACAGCGCCGGACACCGCGCAGTGGATTGAAGAAATCAAGTTTGACGGATACCGCATGCTCTGCCGCATCGAAGGTGGAGCAGCGCGCCTGTATTCTCGTAGCAACAAGGAGTGGACCGGTAATTTCCAGAACATTGCTGACGCCGCGGCGCGTCTGCCGGTGGAGACGGCGTGGCTCGACGGCGAGGTCGTCCAGATGGATCCGTCCGGGCGCAGCAGCTTCCAGCGCTTGCAGAATGCGTTGTCGGAAAATGATTCCGAGAACATGTTTTATTTTGTTTTCGACATTCCGTATCTGAACGGCTTCGATTTGCGCACCACGCCTTTGCTCGAGCGCAAGCGCGTACTGGAAAAAGTCATGGCTTCGCCGCCGAGCGCGCTACGCTTGAGTTTCTATCAGCAAGGCGATGGCGCAGCGTTCTTGCACAAGGCGTGCGAATTAAAGTTGGAGGGCATGATTGCCAAGCTTGCGCAATCGCCCTACTCAGCCGGACGTAATCGCAGTTGGGTCAAAGTCAAATGCGGCTTGCGCCAGGAGATGGTCATTGGCGGATTCACGGATCCGGAAGGTTCCCGTCAGGGATTCGGTGCCCTGCTGCTCGGCGTGTACGAACCGGATGGCAAATTGCGCTACTCCGGCAAAGTCGGCACCGGGTTTGATGACAAGACGCTGATGGACTTGAAGCGGCAACTCGATGCGCGCGTGCAGGACCAGCCCGCCTTCAGTAATCCGCCGCGCGGCGCCGAAGCGCGGCGCTCGCACTGGGTCAAGCCGGATCTGGTGGCTGAAATCGCCTTTACTGAATGGACCGATGAAGGCACCTTGCGTCATCCATCTTTTCAGGGCCTGCGCCTCGACAAGAAAGCCGAAGAGGTGGTCCGCGAGCGCGCCGCAGAAGCAACGTCGGACAATCAAGTACCTCAACAGCAGTCCGGCAGCGATCACAATGAACGAAAGCAGCGGCGCAGCGGCAACGATGCAGTTGCTGGCATCCAGCTAACCCATCCGGGCAAGCTGCTTTTTCCCGAGGCCAACATCAGCAAGCATGATCTGGCTGAGTACTATGAGCGGGTTGCGCAATGGATGCTGCCCCATGTGAAACAGCGGCCCTTGAGTCTATTGCGTTGCCCGAATGGATGGGGAAAGGAATGTTTCTATCAAAAGAATGTAGACCGCAGCGTCAATGAAGCAATAGACCGCGTCAAAGTATCCACCAGCGACGGTCCGGCCATGTACATGATGGCCAACACGGCAAGCGCGCTGGTTGCACTGGTTCAAATGGGCGTATTGGAAATCCATCCCTGGGGTTCCACCTCCTCCAAGCTTGGCTTTCCGGATCGGGTGATCTTCGATTTCGATCCGGATGATGATCTGCCATGGGACAGGCTGGTGGAGGCAGTGCAACTGATCAAGACGCTGCTCGAAGAAATCGGCTTGCGCGGTTTCCTGAAAACCACGGGAGGCAAAGGCCTGCATGTCGTCGTACCGATCAAGCGCACGCAACCCTGGGTGGTCGTCAAAAACTTCACCAAAGCCATCGCTGACCTGTTCGTTGCGACTTTTCCAGATCGGTTCACGGCGAAAGTTTCGAAGGCGACGCGGCACGGAAAGATTTTCATCGATTATCTGCGCAATGATGAGGGATCCACCGCGATTGCTCCCTATTCCACGCGTGCCCGCAACGATGCACCGGTTGCCGTACCGGTTGCGTGGGATGAATTGTCCAGTGACATTCGCTTCACATATTTCAATATAAAGTCGGTCGTGGCGCGCATGCAAAAACTGAAGACAGATCC
>JBJMWI010000164.1:0-7404 GCA_045810225.1 Burkholderiales bacterium | reverse complement strand
TTGCGAATGCGCTCGTACATGGCCAATTGCTCCGCAGTAGGCTTGGCCTTTTGCACGCGCTCGTCCGCCAGCACTCGTTTGAGGAGCGTCAACAAACGCTCACGGTCAGCCTGATCGGCCAGCAGCTGCGGCAGGGCCTCGATCGCCCGCTCGGGCTCGTAGTGAGCAATGATTTCCTGCTCGCCGCGGATGCGCCGCCACTGATCAATCATCAGCGTGGGAAGGAATTCAGCATAGTCCTGCAATACCTCCTGGCGCATGCTGAGCCGGGAAAGCGGCAACGGTTCACCTTTGCGGGAAAGCAAAAAAGCCACGCGCGCGAGCGCTTCCGTGTAACCGCCTTCGGCAATTGATGCCAGTGCGTCTTGCACAAATGGCAACTCACGCGGAGCCACTGCCTTTGCGCCGCGTTCTTGCGATTCATGCGCATCGGACATCTGAAGCGGGAACATCGTGCCGTAAGTCTGGAAGAATGCCGCTTCGCTTAGTGCGTCGCGCATGCCGCGGTAATAGTCGAGCGACGCATTGACCAGATCGGACATCGTTTTCTCCGATTTGCGTGCCGCATTATCCCCATCGACTGCTGCGCGCTGTGCCTTAACCGCCTGCGCGACTGGGGGGAGCCACGACAGCCAGGGATTGTTGTCCGAAACGGCCCAACGCTGCATGCGCAGCGGATTGAATTCCCGAGCGAGCTTCGCGCTCAGGTCGTTGGACATCGACTGGATCAGCGGCCGTGCAAACAACTCGTAGGCGCGCTGGTTGAAGTCCGACACTGCGGCAACCGCTTCGAAGGGTTTCTCGTCTGCGCGCTCGAAGCGGTTGAGTTTGGCGACGATGTCCTCGAGCCGGCGTTCATGGAATTCGACCTCATACTCGGATTGTCCATTTTTGCCCTTGCGCTCGTGGATTTGCATCCCGTACAGCCCAGGCGGCAGCGATTCGATCGATTCCAGAACCGATACGATCTGTGCATGTTCCTTCTTCGCGACCTTGCCTGAAACAAATATGCCGAGATGGCCAACGTCCTGATGCAACAGCCCGACAATCACCTGGCCACGGGCCTTGATCTCCTCTGTGCTGCCGTAAATATCGCCAACCCAGTTGAATGCCTGCTGTGGAGGCGTGATGTTGTCTCCCATCGAAGCAAACAGAACAATGGGCGACTTGATGTCGCGGAGATCAAACGCTTTTCCGCTTTTTGCCTTGGTTTCACCGGACCACAGCTTGTTGCCGACGAACAGGTTTTGTGTGATCCATTCAATTTCTTCACGGTTCATCAGAAAAAACCCGCCCCACCAGCGCTCAAACTCGAGAAAACGCGGCGGCTCGGTATCGATGTTTGAAAATACGTGGTAGTACTTGTTCCAATACGTATTCGCAGGGTTCAGGTTCTCGAAATTCTCCACCAGCTGCGCGCCATCGAATATGCCGTTACCGAGGTCCGCGGCTAAAGATGCGAGCCAGGTCCCGCCGAGCATGCCGCCCGCGTAGCGCATCGGATTGTCGCCTTCGCCTTCTTGCCATGCGCCTCCCCAGTACGACATCGGCGCGCCGTTGATCACAATGGGGCCGGTCTGGTCCGGGTCCGATGCACCGAGCATCATCGCTGCCCACCCGCCCTGACAATTGCCGACAATCGCGGGCTTTTTGCTTTTGGGATGCAGGTCGCGCACCTTGCGCACGAACTGCTGTTCCGCGGCACAGACGTCGAGCATCGTCTGGCCTGGCTCGGGTTCGCGGTAAAAAATGACGAAGTACACCGGGTGTCCGCCCTTCAGAGCGACGCCTACTTGTGAGTCATCCTTGAAGCCACCAATGCCGGGGCCGTGTCCCGCACGCGGATCCATGATGATGTAGGGGCGCCGTGCCGGGTCCACCGTAACGCCGTCCGGCGGGATGATGCGCACCAGCGCGTAGTTGACCGGTCGGTCGAAGCCGCGGCCATCGAGCACCATGTCGTAAGCGAAGTGCAGCAAGGGCGGTTGTCCCTCGCGCACGTGATCCAAATAGTTGTTGCCGCGTTGACGCAGGGTATCGAGGAACAGTACCGAACGCTGGGCGAAATCAACCGAGTAGCGATACCAGTCAGTCCAGAGATCCCACGGCGCAACCGGCTTCGCCATGAGTTCAGCCGCATTCCCGTTCAGGGCTTTCTGCACCCTTTCGTTGAACAGGTCCTGCGCGATCTTCGTGCGCTTCTGGAACAGCGTTGCAACCTTGACCGACATATCGCGGCTGTGTGCAAGCTGACTTGCAGGATTCATAGGCTGCATGTTCATGGGTTTTGGTAAACGCCCCGGTTGGACAGTCGGATGGAACAGCTGGCGCCGATTCTACCAGCCTGGTGCTGCGCACAATCAACTTAAATCACTGAGGCAAGTCGGTTGTTTCGCGTAGCGGGTAACGAAACCAAGAGATAATTGCGGCGGAGCGGAAGGTTACCCGAAAAGCATGAATATTGGCAGAGACCGTTGTATTGGGGCGCCAATGATGCATTACAAATAGCGTTCGGCCTTGCTGACGAGATCCTCTTTGGGCGGCAGTTCGCTGCGGGGACAGCGCACGATGGCAATGGCGGCGCGAAAATTATCGCCGATGGTAAGTTCAGCGAGACTCAGTTCGTTCACCGCGCCACCTGCGGTGTCAACCTTGATGCCCATGCGGTTCAGTCGTAGCAGCACTTGGGTAAGCGAGAGGTGCTGCTCGGGATGCCCAAAGACATCATCGATATGCTTGATGTAGCCATCGAGGGTCGCGAGGCTCGCCTTGGCTTCGATATAACCGTCGACCGTGACCTTCAGCTCGCGCTCGATTTGCTTCATGTCTTGCGCGATAGTGCTCGGGTCCTTGACCAGACCTTCCATTCCATCACGCGCGAGATTCAGCAGCCGCATGCGCGCGCCCAGATAAGCTTTGTGCTCCTGCAGCTCAGTCGCTTTCATATCTATCGCGACGATTCGGGCAAGCGCGATTTGCGCGAGGCGCTGAATCATGCGCCGGCCAATTTCCAGGCGGGTCGCGGCCAGCGTGGCCGACGGCCCGACCAGGCGGTGCCCGGAAAAATTAACGGCGGTTTGCGCCACGTCGTGTCTGACCGAGTCCCCTTCCAGTTGCGTGCCGAAGGTCGCGTGTTCCGCCTTTTTCATGCCCAGTAAGGCATAAGCTTCCTGCACTTCGACGTTGGACGGGTTCTCGAAGAATGCGCGCAACTCCCGGCTGCGCCCCATGCATGCGGATACGTCATCTGCTCTGGCGAAAAACGAATTTACGCGCGGGTCATCGCCCCAGGATTTGCGCGAAAGCAGGACTGGCTCCAGCGGCTGGCTGCCGATGGAACGCAGATGGGCGATGCTGGCGCGCACGCAGTTTTCGAGTTTTTGCTTGTAGCGCGCATGAAAACGCACGCGCGGTTCGACTTCGTCCACGATCAGTTCGATCATGTCGGCGATAAGTTGGCGGTCCGCGTCCGTGTCTGTCTTTTTGCCGCCGAACAGCGCTGAGGCAACCCGGTCCAGCAATGAAGGTGTGGCCATGAATTTTTAGCTTCCTGTGATACTAGCGGCGCCGCCCGCCGCCGCTGGGGCGCGATTGCGGCATTGGTCGTGACGGCAATTGCGAAGCTTGCGGCGGACGCGCACCTCCCGAAGGGCGGCCGTTGGGTGGACCGACATAAACCGGTCCGTTGACATGATAGCCCGCGCCCCCATGGGCTGCCGTAGTAGGCGCCATAACTAAATCCCACGCTCGCCGAGCCGCTGCCGTGGCCGGCACAACCCGCGATAGCAGCGGAACCAAGCAGCGCGATACAGGTGATTCGCAAGCTTATTCTTTGATTGACGCCATTCACGGTGTGTTTTCCGCCGGCAGTTGTACCAAGCCCACTGGCGCACCAATTGGATCCATGATCAACCCGACGCGACCTTCGCGTACCTCAGGCGAGGGTTCGAGCACAACGCGCGCGCCAGCTTGAACGGCTCGCGCAATCGCGGCCTTGATGTCGCTGACTCTGACGTAGGGCAGCCACGCTGAGGGAACGGAGGACGAAGGCGAAGCAACGATGCCGCAGCGGAGAAATCCGCCTGAGGACAGCGCATATCCGGGACGCCGGTCTGCTTCGGCCATCGCTTCGATTTCATAGCCGGCAAGCCCGGCGTAGAAACGCGCCATCGCGCCAGGATCTTTTGCCCACAGTTCGACCCACACCCATTGACCGTCTTCGGCCAGGAAGTCGGGCGAGTCCCCACTGGAAGAGCGCATCACACCAAACGGCGCGCCTTCCGGATCGGCCAGCAGTGCGACTTCACCACGGCCTTGCAGAACACGCGGCGCAACGATGACTTTTCCGCCCTGCTTCACCGCATAGCGTGCGGCGGCCTTGACGTCCGGGACCGAAATCATGCCGATCCAGCGGCTGCCTCGCTGCTGTTCGTAGCTGTGGTCACGCTCGATCATGCCGCCAACTGGCTCTACATCCAACAATGCAAGCGTGTAAGCGGGACCGCGACCGGCGGGTGTCACGCGGAAAGTCCAGCCCAGCAACTTGCCGTAAAAATCGGCGGCAACAGTTGTGTTCTCGGTAAACAATTCTTGCCACACCCATTTGCCGGGGACGTATTGCGACGTGGGGCGCTCGGTAATCGGCGGCCACACCGGCTCATCAGCCGGGCTGGTTGGCCCGGCGACGAGCGCGAGCACAATGAGCAACAGCGCGCGCGCCATCGCGAATGCGCGCAATGGGATGGCGTGATTCATCACCATATCAAAAACCGGCCTGTCAACATTTCAGCCTTCCTCGTGCTGCTTCTCAAATGGTTCAGTCATCGGCCGGTGTAAAGCGCGCTTGCGGTACCATGCTCGCAAGACCGCTATCGGCATTGCGTAATGAGGCAGAGGATACAGGCTTCGTCGCATTGCCTGTTGATGAGCCGGACTGTGCACAATGGATTGCAAGTTAACTGATCGAGCTGGAAAGGACCTAACGAATAAAGCCCATGAATGAGAAGCTCAGAACATCCCCTGCCCCTGTTGCAACCGCTGTTGATCGTGCCCCGATGCGGTCGCGCCGCGCGCGACATTACTTCAGGGATAGATTGAGCTGGGGCGGGATGTACGGGACGACCAGCTATGCCAGGTCCGCACTCTGGATCGTTCCGATCGTCGCCATCGCAATCGAAATAGCGGCGTTCCCATTGCTGCGCAGGTTGGATACCTGGCTCGGTTGGCAATTCACGGGACTGGATATCGACGGCGCAAAAGCGATGCTGCAAGCCGTAATCACCTTCGCGCTATCATTCATGGTATTCACGTTTGGTTCGCTGCTGGTGGCAATCCAGATCGCTGGCGGGCAGTTGACACCGCGCATAATAGCGACGCTGTTATTGAGCGACAAGGTGGTGCGCTACAGCGTCGGTCTTTTCGTCTTCACGCTGGTTTATGCCGTTAGTGCGCTGAACCGGCTGGAAGGGTCGGTGCATCAGCTTATCGTCTTCATCGCCGGTATTCTTGGTGTCGCGTGCATGGCTGCTTTCCTGTTCCTGATCGATTACGCAGCGCGCCTGCTGCGCCCGGTCAGCGTGCTGACGCACGTTGGCGAGGAAGGGATGAAAGCAGTCGATTCGGTCTATCCGCTTTTGGCGGACAAGGCAGCGGTCGAGCCGGTCATGTTGCGCAATGCCTTGGACGGGCCCCGGCGCATCGTTGAGCATCAGGGCAACTCCCAAATTATCCTGGCGATCAATTTGAAAGCGCTGATCGCGGAAGCGCAAAGGCTTGATGGCGTGATTGAGTTCGTACATCAGGTCGGCGACTTTGTTGACACAGGTGAACCACTCTACGTTCTATATGGCAGAGCGGCTGCCATTGACGCCGGCATGCTGCGGGCATCGGTGGCATTTGGAATAGAGCGAACCCTGGAACAGGATCCGCTGTTCGCTTTCCGCATTCTGGTCGATATCGGACTCAAGGCCCTGTCTCCAGCAATCAACGATCCGACCACGGCAGTAATTGCGCTCGATCAGGTACACGGCCTATTGCGCTATCTGGCTAAGCGCAATCTGCGGGACGAGGCCATACGCGACCCGGCAGGTCGCTTGCGGATTATTTTGCCGACACCCAACTGGGAAGATTACGTCAACATCGCCTGCAACGAAATCCGCATTTGTGGCGCGGGAAATATGCAGGTGGCACGCCGTCTGCGAGCGATGCTGGAAGATCTTATCGAGTCGTTGCCGGCCGAGCGCCACTCGCAGCTGCAGCTGCAGCTTGTGCTGCTCGATCGCACAATCGAACAAGTGTTTCCTCTTGCGGAAGATCGGGCGCTCGCCCGCATACCGGATCGCCAGGGACTCGGCGGTTCGTCGCGGACCCGCCGGTCGATTGGACACTGACTCTTGCCGATACAGTAGCGACCGGCGCGCTGTGGACTTTACGTGCTACTTCCAATCCATCGCCGGCACCCACGCGCGCAGCGGCTTTCCCTGGTACATCCGCCCGGTGATGCGCTTGGCCCACGCCTCAGCCTGTCCACGCGTGATTTCCGTCTCGATCACTGCCGACGGCGTGCCGCTTTCATTGGCCAGTTTTATTTTATCGACTGGCGCAAACGGGCTCAGCGCTTCGCGGATGCCTTCCTCGGTCACGTCATCGGGAAGATTGGCGATCACAATACGCATCGGGACATTCTCCATTCATTAGTTTGATCCATCGTAACCGGTGCGCGCCGCAGTTGTCGAGCCAGCTTAGACCGCCAGACTCAGTTCGAACGCATACGCGGGTTGGGCAGTCCTTCTCGTATGCGCTCCGAAAAAGCGGGATCATCATTGGCCGCCTTTGCTTTCGCATCGATCAGGCTTTGTGCGCGCAGCGTCTCGAATGGCAGAGCGGTATCCACGCTGCCCCGCTCGTAGAGCAACTCATCCATGTAGCCATTGGCAAGCAGCCGGAAATCGAACGGCGGCGCTCCCGGGTTGATGTGCTTCACATGACGGCGGATCCTGGTGGTGCAATTATCGGCGAGCGCGTTGTAGAAGGTGGGGTGATCAACCAGCGTATTCATGCTTGCTACATAGTCCATGAGCAGCGCGCGTACTTCAGGCAGGGGTGCCGCCAACCGATAGAGATAAACATGCTCGCCACGAAAATTGGTGCGCACGCGCACCACGTCCCGCTCGTCCGCCGCCACGTAGATGAGTTCATACTGCTTGAAGAAGCCTTGCACGGCCGAATAGGTCTGCCCCATGTGCTTGCGCGTTTCGATCGAAATCGCAAGCGGCGGCGAACCATCGAACTGCCAGCTCATGATGGTGTGCGCGATCGCCGGCGAACCCCAGTAGGACATGAACAAATCGAGCCCGCGCAACTTTCCGAGGTCGTATACGCGCTGTTCGTATTGCGGGGTGAAAT
>JBJMWI010000163.1:0-24388 GCA_045810225.1 Burkholderiales bacterium | reverse complement strand
TTTTCCGATAGCCTTGGTGTCAAGGTGATCGCGGTAGATGCCGCTGCGGACTTCATGGCGGCGCTCAAAGGCATCAGCGATCCGGAACAGAAACGCAAGATCATCGGGCGCGAATTCGTCGAAGTATTTCAGCGCGAAGCGGCTCGACTTCCCAATGCCAGATGGCTCGCGCAAGGAACAATCTATCCCGATGTCATTGAATCAGCCGGCGCGAAGACCAAAAAGGCGCACACCATAAAGTCCCATCACAACGTGGGCGGTTTGCCGGAAACACTACATCTGAAGCTGTTGGAACCTTTGCGCGAATTATTTAAAGACGAAGTCCGTGAGCTTGGATTGGCGCTGGGATTGCCGCATGACATGGTGTTCCGCCACCCGTTTCCTGGTCCGGGACTCGGTGTGCGCATCCTCGGGGAGGTCAAAAGCGAGTTCGCCGAACTGTTACGCAGGGCTGATGCAATCTTCATTGAAGAATTGCGCGCTTCCGGCTGGTATGAGAAGACGGCACAAGCATTCGCGGTATTCCTGCCCGTAAAGTCTGTCGGGGTCATGGGCGATGGGCGCACTTACGAATATGTCATCGCGCTGAGGGCAGTGCAGACCCAGGATTTCATGACGGCGCACTGGGCAGAACTGCCCTATACGCTGCTTTCGAAGGTATCCAATCGAATCATTAACGAAGTCCGGGGTATCAACCGCGTCGTCTATGATATTTCCTCCAAACCACCGGCGACCATCGAATGGGAGTGAGGCGCCCGGTCGCTCCGGCAAAATACCGTTCGACCCTTGAAGAAGGTAATCGCCCGATGGGAGCAGAAGGCCGGGAGAAATCCCTACGGGCCGTTGTCGCAGCGGTGCAACTCACCGGGGTGAGCGACATCGAGTTCAGCTCCTCGGTGAACGAACTGCGCGAACTGGCGAAGACACTGGGATTCGAACTCGTGGGCACGTTCACGCAGAAGCGCGATCATTTCGATACCACCGCCTACATGGGTGTCGGCAAGCGGCAGGAAATGCGCCGCTTCGTGGAAAACGAAGCTGAATCGGAAGAGCAAACAGATGAGTCCGCGACATCCGGCAATGCGCGGCCGGCGGCCAAAAGCGGGGCCGCCCGCGCCAAGGAGGCGGCAAAATCCGAAGCCGATCCGGAAACCCGTCGCGCCGACATCGTGCTCGTCGACCACGAAATTTCGCCGTCGCAGGCGCGCAATCTCGAGATCGAGGTGGGCTGCGAAGTAATGGACCGTACCATGGTCATCCTCGAAATCTTCCACCGGCATGCGCGCTCACGAGCCGCACGGGCGCAGGTGGAAATCGCGCGCCTTGGATACATGGCGCCGCGGTTGCGCGAACAGGCGAAACTCGCTGGGCCAAAGGGCCGTCAGCGCAGCGGCACCGGCGGACGCGGGGCAGGTGAGGCTCACAGCGCTCTGGACCGGCAGAAAATACGTGATCGCATTGCCGAACTGCAGGAAGAAATCAAGGCCATGGATGCTGAGCGCCAAATACAGCGCGCGCGTCGCCAGGAGCGCCAGGGACTCGCGCGAGTGGTGCTCGTCGGGTACACGAACGCCGGCAAGTCAACTTTGATGCGCGCCCTTACCGGTAGCGAGGTGCTGGTTGCCAATAAACTGTTCGCGACTCTGGATACCACGGTGCGGGCCCTGCATCCCGAAAGCGTTCCGCGCGTACTGGTCAGCGACACGGTCGGTTTCATCAAGAATCTCCCCCATGACCTCGTCGCATCGTTCAAGTCGACGCTCGAGGAAGCGGCTGAAGCATCGCTACTGCTGCACGTTATCGATGCAAGCGATCCTGGATTCGAGCGCCAGCTTGCCGTGACCGAAGAGGTTTTGAACGAAATCGGCGCACAGGCCGTGCCGCGTATCCGCGTGTTCAACAAGATCGATTGCGTCGGCGACGCAACGGCGCAGGCTGCGCAAGAAACGGCATTGCGCCGAAATTACCTCGATTGCATGGTCATGAGCGCGCGCCGCGAGTCAGACATAGCAACGCTGCACGCCACGATCCGGGCTTTCTTCCGGAAGGATCTTGTCGAGGCGGAATTATTTCTGCCGTGGTCCGCGCAACAATTGCGCGGAGAAATCTTCGCAAGCTGCGAGGTGCTAGAGGAACGCACGGAAGGGGCGGGAACGCTTTTTCGCGTGCGTGGGGCACCAGATACTGTTAACCGTATACGCGAAGAAGCGTCCAGAAGTGCATGAGTCAACTTGTATATTACGAGCATTTAATGTTCTGCATGAGCTTTCCCGGCAACCGTAAAACGGGACACCACGAAGGGACTTGGAAATGGCGCTTGGACTCCTATAGTTTTCTTTCAGTACGAATCGTAAGCTGTTGAAAATGATTTCAGATACTGAATTTATGGGCGCTGCGCTGGAACTCGCGTTGGCGGCATCGAAGCTAGGCGAAGTGCCAGTAGGCGCTGTGGTGGTGAAAGGCGGCCGAATTATCGGAACCGGATCGAACGCCCCGATCAGCCGCCATGACCCAACAGCCCATGCGGAGATCCTTGCGCTGCGTGCCGCTGCGTCAGCGCTGGAAAACTACCGTCTCACGGAATGCACGCTGTATGTAACCCTGGAGCCCTGTGCCATGTGTGCCGGGGCCATTCAGCACGCGCGCATCGCTCGGCTAGTCTTCGGTGCGTCGGATAGCAAGACCGGTGCTTGTGGCAGCGTGGTGAACCTGTTTGGTGAACCTATGCTGAACCATCACACGCAGGTTCAAGGCGGCATGTTGGCGCGGGATTGTGGCGAATTACTGTCCGATTTCTTTCGCCAGCGCAGGATGGCAGCCCAGTGAAATCCATCCGCATCAGTATTCAGGACCAGATACTCGAGTTGAACGAGGATGACAAACTGGTCGGACGTTATCCGGTGTCGACCTCGAAAAAGGGCGCCGGCGAAAAGTATGGCAGTTTCTGCACGCCGCGCGGCCGGCATATCATCCGCGCGATGATTGGGGAGGGCCAACCGCTCAACACGGTGTTCGTCAAGCGCCGGCCAACCGGCGAAATATTCAATGACGCTCTGAGCGCCCGTTTTCCGGGCCGGGACTGGATGCTGACGCGCCTCCTGTGGCTATCAGGATGTGAGCCGGGCTTCAACAGGCTGGGCGACGTCGATACCATGCGTCGATACATTTATATTCACGGTAGTCCCGATTCGGTTGTCATGGGAACTCCCGGCTCGATTGGGTGCGTCCGGATGCACAATCGCGACGTTCTGGAGTTGTTTGATGTTGTCAAGCCGGGCACTCCAGTAGAAATTCTCGAATCGAGCGTACTCTGACCATTGCACTTGGTTGTGCATTGCAGCGCAATTCGGTACAGTGCCGCCGGCCCATGCGGGCGAAAACGGAGTGGACCGATGAGGCTGAAGGATAAGGTTGCGATTATCACAGGATCGGCCCGCGGTATTGGACAAGCCACGGCGCTCAAGTTTGCCGCCGAGGGCGCCCGGGTGGTGGTTTGCGACCTCGAAAGCAAAGCAGTCGACGAAGTCGTCGCGCAAATCATTCAAGCCGGCGGCAAAGCCATCGGCTTCACCGTGGATGTCACCAACAAGGCCGGCATTGCCGCGATGGTGAAAGGCGTGATGGACGCATACGGGCGCATCGATGTGCTGGTTAACAATGCTGGCATTGTCGACGATGCAATGCTGCGCAAGATGTCTGATGAGCAATTCGAGCGAGTCATCGATATTAATCTCAAAGGCACTTATAACTGTGCCCGGGCGGTGGTCGATATCATGATTGGCCAGAACGCCGGGGTTATTCTCAATGCCTCTTCGGTGGTCGGAATCTACGGTAATTTCGGACAGACCAATTATGCGGCCAGCAAATTCGGCGTCATTGGAATGGCGAAAACCTGGGCACGGGAATTGGGACGAAAGGGCATACGTGCCAACGCCGTTTGTCCAGGTTTCGTAGAGACCACCATACTGAAGTCCATTCCGGCGAAAGTGCTGCAGGCCATGATTGACCGTGTGCCGCTTGGTCGTCTGGCAAAACCGGAGGAGATTGCCAATACGTATGCGTTCCTGGCATCTGACGAGGCCAGCTACATCAACGGTGCCGTGATTGAGGTCAGTGGCGGTGCTACGGTGTAAACAGTGAACCAAGGTGCAGCCGCCGGCCCTGAAATATGAAAGTCCCAGTCGACATTGCCGTTCGACCCGCAAGCTGGCACACCGACCACAAGATTCTCAGCGCAATTCGCGAACAAGTATTCATCAAGGAACAATCCGTACCTGCCGAGCTGGAACACGACGGACTCGACGCCAACGCGTGGCACGTCATAGCGCTGGCGCAGAGCGTGCCGGTCGGAACAGGTCGCCTGCTTGCCGATGGCCATATCGGACGCATGGCAGTGCTGCGGGACTGGCGCGGCATTGGTGCGGGTGCCGCCATGTTGGCAACGCTGATGCGCATCGCCCGCAGCCTTGGCATGAAACGCGTGGTGCTTAATGCGCAGCTGCATGCGTTGCCCTTCTATCTTCATCAGGGCTTCCATCCGGTGGGCGAAGATTTCATGGAAGCGGGCATTGCGCACCGGCGCATGGAACGTGACCTTTAGCGCGCGGGCGCGCCCACAACATTCAACCGCGTTCAAACCGGAATCGCCTGTCCTCGAGCACATTGGCATGGTTGTCAAAAGAACGCTCGTGGAAGTACATCTCTCCGTCCTTTGTGAGCACCAGCACCGTGGACGCGCGGGTGCCATAACCGGGCGCACTGATGAATGCTGCGGAAAGCCGGCGCTCCCAGTCCAGGGCGATTCCAGTACTTGGTAATGCATCATCTGGTGCAATGGTTCGATCCGCAAGCGCGGCCAGTAAATTATCAACCATATCGTCCGGTCCCCGGCTCGCGAGCGCATGGCCCAGTGCGGTTTTGCCACGCTGCACTTTGGGCCAAGCACAATCCAGTAGCCCATTGCTCAATCCATAGAGGCCCGGCCCAAGCGCTTGGGTAGCGCTTTGCTTGCTGGAGTAATAATGCAAGCACTCCTGATCTCCGACTATAAGATTGAAGCCGGCATAGTCTCCTGCGCTATGCCGAACCGAATTCGCATAGGCGCCCGGTGCGGCGGGCTTACGCAAAAAGCCTGCTACTAATTCGCCGCGAGATTTTGCACCAGGATTGACAACGGTTCCGTCGCGATAATTCGTAACCGCCGCCCAACGTCCGTCCCTGGAAACGCCCATCCACGTACCGCCTTTTTCGAGGTCGCGTCCGCCAAGAACATGCATTGCGCCAGCCCAGTAATCGGCCGGTGCGGTAGGTCGCCGGAAAAATTCGTCGCGATTGGCGGCAACCACGAGTTGATAGCGCGGCTCTGGCTGATATGCAATGAGAATGAGGCACATCAGTCTTCGAAACATTCCATGTGGCGTGCACTACCGGCTTCCATCACATTGTCAAAGTGCGCTGCCTGTACCGCCAACGCCAAGTTCTGCTCGAAACTAACCGCGTCCGGCACGCCTTCGTAGATTTCCATCCAGGTCCGCGAATCGTCACGTTTACGGACCAGCCGGCCGGCGATGCTGCATCGATTTTTCAACGTTGCCTGGATCAAGCGCACCAACGCTTGCGCCTGTGCGGGCTTGGCCACGCGATAGTAGATGTAATAAGAAAGCGCCAATCGCTTCAGTCGCGTTTGACAGCTGCCGACCAGACAATGGACTGACCGTCCGCGGTCCGGGTCTGTTCTGTATCTGATTGCGCCGACATTACGGCGAGCAGTGCAGATCCGGTATCCGGAACGGGCGCCGCGTTAAGAACTGTCCCGGTTTGCTGACCAAGGCTGAACAGCGGGTCACCTGCCCAAACGTCCCTTTGGGTGTGCCCAAGCCGCAGCGTGCGCTTGACCTCGCCGAGATAGCGCGTTCGCGCCACAATCTCCTGACCCGGGAAGCAACCCTTATCGAAACTCACACCGCCGATCTCGTCCAATCCGATCATTTGTGGCAAAAACTGTTCTCGGGTGGCCTGCGTGATCCAGGGAACGCGCGCCTCGATCTGCAGCCGGGTCCAACATTGCACTGCGGCCGGCATGGCGCGTTTTGCAAGAGCATCCCACAGCGCGGACAGGTCTTCCGCCAAACCTATGACCACGAATTGGTCGTCCGGCAGCCGAATCACGCTGGTGTCAGCCACAACGCATACCGCCATGCGTCCGGGCGGTGGTGCCGCATTTCTGTCCGCCAACAGGCTTAAGGCCTGTGGACCGGCGATACCCAGCATCCCCCGCTCACGCTCAGGCTCGATGCTAACGCGAGATCGCAGTACATATTTACGGAGCCTGTTCGCCAAGTCGCCCGCAATGTCTCCTGGCAGCAGCATCAAATAGTCTGCTGCTGAAGCCAACAGCACGAAATTTGCGAGCAAACGTCCCTTGGGGTTGCAGTGACCGCCGAACTGGGCTTGTTCGATCGTTACTGCATCTAGATCACACGTCAGTTGCCCCTGCAGGAATGCTTTCGCGTCCGCGCCCTGAAAGCGCAGCAACTCAAACCCGTTCAGCGGAGTCACTATCGCGCCCGAGCGAGCCGCGGCATACTGGGCTCGCGCGTTTCCGAAGTCGGGCGCCGAAACGCCGCCTTGCTTGACAACATCATTCCATTGCACTACTTCGCCCATGACCTTCCCGATCAGTTGCAAACGATTATAAAGGCGTGAATCCGATGCAGGTACCGCGTTTATCGGTGCAAATCAGGCCTTCCCGGCAACTCGTCATCGCACTGATTCTGTTGCACTCAACAGCAGTGGTTTGTGTCTTGCAGTTCCTGCCCGGAGCCTGGCTTGGTGCTGGCGCAGCCATCGCCATTGTTGGCAGTTTGGTGTTCCATGTGCGACGCGATGCGCTGCAAGTTTCCGGCCGCGCAGTCACCGCATTTACGTTCAAAGAACACGCGCAATGTGAGTTGACTTTCAGGAATGGCACCATGTTAAGCGGTCGCATAGAAAGCTCCAGTTTCACTGCGCCGCTGCTGACAATAATCCTGGTTCGTCCTTTGCCTCGGTGGCGCAGGCAAGTTGTGATCCTGATGCCGGACAGCGCTTCGCAACAGGAGTTGCGGCAAGTCAGAGTCTGGTTGCGGCACGGCGTGCGACTCGGCATGGTGGATTCACGAAATACTTAGTACCGTGTCCTCGGCCTTCGGCAACAAGCCCGGGTAATCCCGGCTGAAATGCAGGCCTCTGCTTTCCTGCCTGAGCATGGCGCTGCGCACGATCAAGTCCGCTGTAGTGACTAAATTGCGCAGATCAAGCAGGTCGGCGCTAACCTTGAAGTTGGAGTAATACTCCTGAATTTCTTCCGTCAGCAGGCTTATTCTGTGGCGTGCCCGTTCAAGGCGCTTGTTGGTGCGAACTATGCCCACATAATCCCACATGAAACGGCGCAGCTCATCCCAGTTATGGGAGATGACAATTTGTTCGTCCGCGTCGGTGACCCGGCTTTCGTCCCAGCGCGGCAATGGCGTGGACGGTAGTTTGCCTTGCTTCAGAATGTCGGTTGCAGCGGCCTGTCCAAATACGAGGCATTCGAGTAGCGAATTGCTCGCCAACCGGTTTGCGCCGTGTAACCCGGTGTGCGCGGTTTCGCCCACGGCGTATAACCCGGCCAGGTCCGTCCGCGCATGGCGGTCGACCCGTATGCCGCCGCATGTGTAATGCGCGGCCGGAACCACCGGCATCGGTTGGCGCGAGATATCGATGCCGAGGTCCAGGCAGCGGCTGTAGATATTCGGAAAATGCTCGCGCAGGAATTCTGCGGGCTTATGGCTGATGTCGAGATAGACGCAGTCCAGACCGCGTTTCTTCATCTCAAAATCGATTGCCCGGGCCACTACGTCGCGAGGCGCAAGTTCCGCGCGCTGGTCGTGCGAGGGCATGAAGCGGGTACCGTCCGGAAGCCTAAGAATTCCACCTTCTCCCCTGACGGCTTCGGAGATCAGGAAGGATTTGGCATGGGGGTGATAGAGGCAAGTTGGGTGAAACTGGATGAATTCCATGTTCTCGATGCGGCAGCCGGCGCGCCAGCCCATCGCGATACCATCTCCGGTCGCCGTGTCGGGATTCGTCGTATAGAGATAGACTTTTCCGGCTCCGCCCGTCGCCAGAACGACCTGATCTGCGGCCACGGTCTCGACGCGACCGGACTGGCGATCAAGGCAATAGACGCCGACACAACGCCGGTCCGGGAGTCCCAGCTTGTCTGCGGTAATCAGGTCCACAGCCATGTACTGTTCCAGCACGCAAATGTTGGGATGCGCCTTGATTTTGGCTTCCAACGTAGACTGAACCGCATGGCCGGTCGCGTCCGCGGCATGGATGACCCGCCTGTGGCTATGTCCACCCTCGCGGGTAAGGTGATACCCCAGATCGCTGGTGTCCCGAGTAAATGGCACCCCTTGGCCGATGAGCCATTCGATCGCCTCGCGCCCGTGTTCGACAACATAGCGGGTGATTGCGGGATCACAAAGACCGGCTCCCGCGATTTCCGTGTCGCGGATATGATCGTGAGGGCTGTCATCCTTGGCCAGAACCGCGGCAATTCCGCCTTGGGCCCAGTTGGAAGCGCCGTCCAGCAGTTCGCGCTTGGTAAAGATGCCCACTTTGCGGTGATCGGCAAGGTGCAGCGCAACGGTCAGGCCGGCCAGCCCGCTACCAATGATCGCAACGTCGAAACGCTTCATGGCTATTTCGCTTGTGGCAAGCGCGGCAGTGTACCGCAATGCCGCAGCCGTAAATGGTCAGGCAAGCCGCATTTCGTCTCAGTGAACTAATGCAGTCGTCTTCTGTCTGTGTATGCGGAATCTCGATGCGATTTCCCGAATAGGTGTCGACGGGTATACTTGGCGCCTTTTGCGACACAGTGCGATTTAAAATCGGAATATTCGGGAATTGCAGCTAGATGGGCGACCGTGAAGTTGACCAAGCGCTGGTCGAGCGGGCGCAACGCGGAGACAAGCAGGCCTTCGAGTTGCTCGTCGCGAAATACCAGCGCAAGCTTGGACGACTGCTTTCCCGGTTCATACGCGATCCAGCAGAAGTGGAGGACGTTGCCCAGGAAGCTTTCATCAAGGCTTACCGAGCACTGCCTTCGTTCCGCGGAGACAGTGCTTTCTACACATGGCTGTACAGGATAGGGATTAACACCGCCAAAAATTATCTGGTGGCGATGGGAAGGCGCGCGCCGACCACCACGGAGTACGATAGCGAGGAAGCGGAAAATTTCGAAGACGGCGACCAGCTCCGGGATCTCAATACCCCTGAGGCGGAGCTGATGACCAAGCAAATTGCCTCGACAGTGAACCAGACGATGGAAGAGTTGCCTGAAGAACTAAGGACAGCGATAACGTTGCGAGAGATCGAAGGCATGAGCTACGAAGACATCGCCAACGTAATGAATTGTCCGATCGGGACAGTAAGGTCGCGCATTTTCAGGGCGAGGGAAACCATAGCGGAACGCCTGCGTCCCTTGTTGGATACCAGTAAGGAAAAGAGGTGGTAGACGTGGAAAAAATCTCTGCATTTATGGATGGCGAGATCGGGGGCGCAGAAGCCGCCGTCCAGATTAAACAATTGAAAGAAGATCCCCGGCTTCGCGCCGCCTGGGATACTTACCATGTAATCGGCGATACGATGCGCGGCGAAAAGCTTTGGCTCTCGCAGCGCTTCGCCGAAAGCTTCAGCCAACTGCTGGCAAAAGAACCGACTGTTCTCGCGCCGCACACTCGTAGCCCGCTACAAACCACAGTACGCAGATTCGCGTTGCCTGTGGCGGCTTCTGTCGGAGGCATGATGCTTGTTGCATGGCTTGCTTTATTCAATAATCCGTTTGCTCCGAGAGAAAACGTCGCTGTCATGACACCCACTCCGATGGAGACGAAGGCGCGCGTTGCGAGTGGAGAAGTCGACGACTATCTCATGGCGCATCAGCAGTTTTCGTCCGGAGCGACCTTGCCAGGCGTAGCCTCCTACGTGCGAACGGTCTCGGGGGATACGGAAGAAAAGCGCTGAACATGATCCGCCAGGCGTTCTGGTTGCCTGCGCTGTTTGCGCTTGGTCTGTCCGGGGGCGTCACACGTGCGGATCCGTTGCAACAGTCGGAAGGTCTGGCGCTGCTGCAGAAGATCGCCGATGCCGCGCGTGAGCTTAACTACGCAGGCACATTTGTCTACCAGCACGGCGATCAAGTGGAATCATCCCGAATCGTTCATTTCGTCGAGGATGGCAACGAGTACGAGAAGCTGGAAACACTTGATGGTCCGCGCCGGGAAGTCATCCGCAACAACGATGAAGTGCTTTGCTACTATCCCGACGTAAAAGTAGTTCGTAGCGATAAGCGCGTAGCCCGGCGCACTTTCCCCGCACTGCTTCCCGAACAACTCTCCTCGCTGACCGAATATTACGAAATTCGCAAGGGCGAAGCCGAGCGTATCGGCGGCTTGAATTCGCAGGCACTGGTGCTGCAGCCCAAGGATGGATTGCGTTATGGACATAAATTCTGGGCCGATACGGCGTCGGGACTGCTGCTTAAGGCTCGAATGCTCAGCGAACGCAATAACGTGGTAGAACAGTTCAGCTTTACTCAGCTCGTCATAGGATCCGCAGTAACGCGTGACATGGTACAGCCGTCCTTCAACATTCGATTGCCGGAATGGCGCCTGGACCGCTTTGCAAATGCGACCATTAGTGAGCCGGAATCCGGATGGACGGTCAAAAATTTCCCACCGGGCTTTCGTAAAGTTCTCGAAATGCGCCGCAGCAAGCAGGGCAACGCGGTGCTGGTCACGCACATGGTTTATTCAGATGGTCTCGCGGCCGTGTCCGTGTTCATTGAACCCGCCGCAAATCGCAACCGCATTAACGAAGGCTTGTCCCAGCAAGGCGCCATCAACATCTACACCCGGATGATCGATGACAAAGTCGTTACCGTCCTTGGCGAAGCGCCCGCCACCACTGTCATACAGATAGCCAATTCCCTGGTTCCGCGCTCCAAGTAATCTCCCGCAAGCGCGTTGAGCTATTATGCTGCCGAAGGTCACCGTTTCATCACCTAGGAATCCGCTGATGCTTAGAACAATGGTATTTTCCCTGCTGCTGTGGATGCCTGCGCTGGTGATGGCCCAGGTTCAGGGCTTGCCTGAATTTAGCGACCTGGTGGACAAACAGGGACCGGCTGTCGTTAATGTGAGCACGACTTCGACTGCACGCGGCGGCGGCCCTGCGCAAGGCCCTGTTCCGGAGGACGACCCGTTCTACGACTTTTTCCGCCGCTTCGGGCCACCGCAACCCCGGGATTATGAGACGCGTTCGCTGGGTTCCGGCTTCATCGTTAGTGCCGACGGCTATATCCTTACCAATGCACATGTCGTGGACATGGCAGACGAAGTCACGGTCAAGCTAAATGACAAAAGAGAATTCAAGGCGAAAGTCATCGGCGCCGACAAACGTACGGACGTGGCTGTAATCAAAATCGACGCAACCGGTTTACCCGCTGTCCGCATCGGCGATCCCGAAAAACTGAGGGTCGGAGAATGGGTACTTGCAATTGGTTCTCCGTTCGGGTTCGAAAGTACCGTCACGGCGGGCATTGTGAGCGCCAAGGGCCGCTCGTTACCGCAGGAAAATTACGTACCGTTCATCCAGACCGATGCCGCCATCAATCCGGGCAATTCCGGCGGCCCCTTGTTCAATGTCAAAGGCGAAGTCGTCGGGATCAACTCGCAGATCTATAGCCGCACGGGTGGATTCATGGGCTTGTCTTTTGCCATTCCGATCGACGTCGCCATGGATGTCTCCAACCAGCTCCGGACGACAGGACGGGTCAGTCGCGGCCGCATAGGAGTCGTTATTCAGGAAGTGACCAAGGAACTCGCGGAGTCATTTGGATTGCCCAAGACCTCCGGTGCGCTGGTCAACTCTGTGGAGAAAGGCGGGCCCGCGGACAAGGCGGGCATAGAAGCATCCGATGTCATTCTGAAATTTGACGGAAAGAACGTCACATCGTCATCCGATCTGCCTCGGATCGTTGCGCAAACCCGGCCGGGTTCCAAAGTGACTGCCCAGGTCTGGCACAAGGGGGCTTCGCGCGACGTGACCATAGCGGTTGGGGAAATGCCAGAGGAAAAGGTCGCACAGCGCCCGGCCCGCAAGGATGCGAAGCCGGCAAATATGGTTGCAAGGCTGGGCATGACGTTGAGCGAACTGACCGCGGAGCAGCGCAAGGAGCTTGGAGCAAGCGGCGGACTGCTGGTCGAAGAAGCTCAAGGCGCCGCGGCGAAAGCGGGCATACGACGCGGGGACGTGCTTCTGGCCATCAACAACCAGGACGTAAAGTCAGTCGAGCAACTCACCCAGCTGCTGAACCAATTCGAGAAAGCCCGCAGCGTGGCGTTGCTCATCAAACGGGGCGACGGTTCTCTGTACGTGCCATTGCGCCTTGATGGCGGTTGACCGTCCCGCACGGACGGCGGTACCGTCGAGCGAACAGCAGACTGCCGTCCTGAAGCGGACGCGAAAGCCGCTCGCCGCAGCGCAAAATCCGCTACAATTTCCGCCTTTGTAATTCACATGAAAGGGCACGCTCGTGCCCTTTTTTACTGATGCAGCATATCCGCAATTTTTCGATCATTGCCCACATAGACCATGGCAAATCCACTCTTGCGGACCGGTTCATCCAGCTTTGCGGCGGACTTTCAGATCGTGAGATGGAGGAACAGGTGCTCGACTCAATGGATCTGGAGCGTGAGCGCGGCATAACCATCAAGGCACAAACCGCGGCCTTGCGCTACAAGGCACGCGACGGCCAGGTTTACCAATTGAACTTGATCGATACGCCGGGCCACGTCGATTTCTCGTATGAAGTAAGCAGATCGTTGGCCGCCTGCGAAGGCGCGCTGCTGGTGGTCGATGCTTCCCAGGGGGTTGAAGCACAGACTGTCGCCAATTGCTATACCGCCATAGAGCAAGGCGTCGAAGTGGTGCCAGTGCTCAACAAGATTGATCTGCCTTCGGCGGATCCGGAGCGGGTGATTGCGGAAATAGAGGACATAATTGGTATTGTCGCTGACGAAGCGGTACGCGCCAGCGCCAAGACGGGGGAGGGCGTGGAAGACATCCTGGAAGCGGCCATAGCACGCATCCCAGCTCCGCGCGGCGATCAAAATGGCCCGCTTAAAGCACTAATCATTGATTCCTGGTTCGATAATTACGTTGGCGTTGTCATGCTGGTGCGCGTGGTGGACGGAGCGCTGCGCCCGAAGGACCGCATCCTGCTGATGGCAAACAAGGCCACCTATCTGTGCGAGCAAGTGGGGGTATTCACGCCAAAGTCGCAAGCGCGAACAGAGCTACTGGCAGGGGAAGTGGGATTTGTTATCGCCGGCATCAAGGAACTCAAAGCCGCCCAGGTAGGCGACACAGTTACCCTGGCAGAGCGCGCGGCCGTTGAACCCCTGCCCGGGTTCAAGGAAATCAAGCCGCAGGTCTTCGCCGGCCTTTACCCCGTGGAGTCCAATCAATACGAGGCACTTCGAGACGCACTGGAAAAACTGCACCTGAATGATTCGTCACTGCGTTACGAGCCGGAAACGTCGCAGGCGCTTGGATTCGGTTTCCGCTGTGGCTTCCTCGGGCTGTTGCATATGGACATCGTGCAGGAGCGCCTCGAACGTGAATACGACATGGAACTTATCACCACGGCACCCACCGTGGTGTACCAGATCCTGATGCGTGACGGCAGTGTCGTGGAAATCGAGAATCCTTCGAAACTGCCTGATCCGTCCAGAATCGAGGAGATTCGCGAACCAATCATTTCGGCGACCATCCTTATGCCGCAGGAATACGTCGGGCCGGTCATGACCCTGTGCAACAACAAGCGCGGCGCCCAACGCAATATGCAATACATGGGACGCCAGGTCATGCTCACTTATGAATTGCCGCTCAACGAAGTAGTCATGGATTTCTTCGACAAGCTCAAGTCCGTCAGCCGCGGATATGCTTCGCTCGACTATGATTTCAAGGAATTTCGGGCTGCGGATCTGGTGAAGCTGGATATCTTGATTAATGGCGAACGCGTCGACGCATTGTCATTGATAGTGCACCGCTCCAATAGTCAATATCGTGGCAGAGAGCTTGCCACCCGCATGCGTGAGCTTATCCCGCGCCAGATGTTCGACGTCGCCGTACAGGCTGCCATTGGTTCTCACATCATCGCGCGCGAATCGGTGAAAGCGCTGCGCAAGAATGTGCTTGCAAAATGCTATGGCGGCGACATTTCTCGCAAAAGGAAGCTGCTGGAGAAGCAGAAAGCCGGCAAGAAGCGCATGAAGCAGGTCGGCACCGTAGAGATTCCACAGGAGGCGTTCCTCGCCATACTGCAAGTCGATAACAAATAAGCGGCTGATGTCCGCTCACAAGGTAGACGACTGATGAATTTTGCCTTACTGATGTTAATCCTGTTGGTGGTAACGGGAGCAATCTGGTTGCTGGATCATCTAGTGTTGCAGCGGCGCCGGGACAAAGCAGCCAAAGAACCCTGGTGGATTGAATACCCGAAAAGTTTCTTTCCCATTATTCTTATTGTTTTCCTGTTGCGTTCGTTTCTCGTCGAACCTTTCAAGATACCCTCTGGCTCGATGATTCCTACGCTGCTGGTTGGCGATTTCATACTGGTGAACAAGTTCACTTACGGCATCAGGCTGCCAGTGGCGAACAAGAAGATCATTCCGGTCAATTTGCCTGAACGCGGCGAAGTCATGGTGTTCCGGTATCCGGAGAATCCAACACTGGACTATATCAAGCGCGTTGTCGGTGTGCCGGGCGACCGCATCGAGTATCGCAACAAGCGGCTCATCATCAATGGTCAATTAGTCCAGGTGGACAAGGCCGATGACTATCAGTATGTCGATGGCGGACTCAGCTTTGTAAATTCGGCGCGATTCTGGGAAACACTGGGCGAGCACAGACATTCCATAATCATAAACACTGAAGCGCCTGCCCTGCAGTTGGCAGGGGTCAAGCAGTTCCCCCAGCGCGAAAACTGTGCTTACAATGAACAGGAATTTAATTGCCTCGTACCCCCGGGAAACTACTTCATGATGGGCGACAACCGCGATTCCAGTTCCGACAGCCGTTACTGGGGCTTTGTGCCTGAGCAGAACATCGTCGGCAAAGCGTTCCTCGTATGGTGGAATTTCAGCGAATTAAAACGTATCGGAAACCGTATCAACTAGCGGGAGAAAAAATGAACCGTCAACGCGGCGTGACATTCGTCGGCATGGTGCTTATCGCGGGTCTGATTGTATTTGCGGCCATCATTGGGCTCAAATTGATCCCGGCTTATATCGAGTACGCCACGGTGGTAAATCATCTTCGGGAAATAGCCCGCTCCCCGGATGCTCGCGGTGGTTCGGCGAAAGACATCCAAAATATGTTCAGGAAGCGCGCGCAAATCGATGCAGTTGAAGCAGTCAAGCCGGAAGATATCGAAATCGAAAAGGAAGGCGATCAGGTCATTTTGAGGGCGGCATATTCGACCAGAATAAAGTTGTTCGGAAACCTGAATGCCTGCATTGATTTCGTTGCCAGCAGTGGTAACTGATTTTCGCACGCGCAGACCGTACGCATGCCTAATGGCTCAATTGAGCGTCAACTGGACTACCAGTTCAGCAACCCTGGGCTACTCGAGCAGGCGCTGACGCATCGAAGCCACGGCGCGCCCCATAACGAACGGCTCGAATTCCTGGGCGACGCATTATTGAATTTCGTCATTGCGCGTCTTGTGTTTCAGCAGTTCACTACGCTTCCCGAGGGAGATCTGTCGCGTTTGCGGGCCGGCCTCGTCAATCAAACTGCACTGTCCCAAATTGCGCTTTCATTATCACTGGGTGAGCATCTGCGGCTTGGCGAAGGAGAACTGAAAAGCGGCGGCTTCCGTAGGCCGTCCATTCTTGCGGACGCATTTGAAGCGTTAATCGGAGCGATCTATCTGGACGGAGGCATTGCGGCAGCCGAAAAAGTGCTTACGAAACTCTATCGCCCCCTGTTGAGCACTATCGATCCACAAGCATCAAATAGCAAGGATCCGAAGACGCGCCTTCAGGAATATCTCCAAGGCAAGAAGTTCGCGTTACCGCAATATTCGATCGTATCGATTGTCGGGGAAGCGCACGAACAGCAATTTCGCGTCGAATGCGTCGTGACGGAGCTGTCCATTCGTTCGCACGGCGAGGGACCTACTAGGCGCGCCGCAGAACAGGAAGCGGCGCAACGCGCCTACGATCTCGCGGTCGCGCACGACAAATGAAAAGCCTGGCCCATCGCGCGGGCAGCATAGCGATCATCGGGCGTCCGAACGTCGGCAAGTCCACTTTGCTTAACCGCATGGTAGGCATGAAAATCAGCATAACTTCGAACCGGCCACAGACCACACGCCATCGGCTGAATGCGTTCGTCACCGAGCCCGATGCCCAAATGATTCTGGTCGATACGCCGGGATTCCAGACCAGGCATGCGGGCTCTCTAAACCGGTTGATGAACCGTACGGTGACCCGCAGTCTGGATGCGGTGGATGCTGTCCTTCTGGTCGTCGAAGCCATGAGGTTCACATCCGAAGACCGCAAGGTTGTTGCGTTGTTACCGAACCGCGTGCCCGTGATTCTGGTAATTAACAAGGTCGACAAGTTGGATGACAAGGCGGTATTGCTGCCTTTTCTTGAACAAATGAGCAAAGTGTTCGCGTTCGCGGAGATCGTGCCAGTCAGCGCCGCGAAAGGAACACAGGTTTCTCATCTTAAAAAAATATTGAAGGCTTATCTGCCGGAAGGTCCGCCCCAGCACGATGAGGATGAAGTCACAGACCGTCCGGAACGATTTCTAGCCGCCGAGCTGGTTCGTGAAAAATTGTTCCGCTTGCTTGGTGAAGAATTGCCCTACGCTGCTACGGTAATGGTCGAAAAATTCGAGGTGCGCGGAAATATTCGCCATATCCATATGGCAATCGTCGTCGACAAGCCCAACCACAAGGCGATGGTGATTGGCAAAGACGGAGCCAAGCTCAAACAAATAGGGACTCAGGCGCGTCTCGACATGGAGAAATTGTTCGGCGGCAAAGTGTTTCTGGAACTCTGGGTGCAGATCAAGTCTGGTTGGGCGGAGACTCCAAAGTCACTGAAGAACCTTGGCTACGAGTAACGCAGGTCCGGCAGGGGATCGAAACAAACGGGATGCGCAACCGGCATTCGTTCTGCATACCTACCCGTTTCGAGAAACTAGCCTGGTGGTGGAGGCTTTTACCCGCAACTTTGGACGCGTCGGATTAGTTGCGCGCGGCGCACGCCGCGCCAAATCCTCTTTGCGCGGCCTCATGATGGCCTTTCAACCGCTATTGCTTTCCTGGGCCGGCAAGTCTGAATTGCGCACACTTCACAAGGCGGAATGGCAGGGCGGCATTCCGCAGCTGCATGGGCTTGGTCTCATGTGCGGTTTTTATCTCAATGAATTGTTGCTGAAGTTCCTGGCCCGGGAAGATCCCCACGAGACCCTGTACGGCGTCTACCAGGATGCCATTATCAGGCTTGCCCACGAACCTGAACCGGCAGTGATATTGCGACGCTTCGAAAAAGCGCTGCTGAAAGAACTGGGTTACGAACTGCTGCTGCACCGCGAAGCCGAGAGCGGCAGGCCCATCGAAGCTGATAAACATTACACTTACGTCGTGGAGCGGGGACCAGTGATGATCGGGCCCGAAACTGATACGCAGCTGGCTATTTCCGGTCAAACATTGATCGATCTGCATAATGATGACTTTGCCAGCGCAATGACCCTCGCGCAAAGCAAAACACTCATGCGTTTCCTCGTGAATCACTATCTTGGCAATCAGGAACTTCTTACTCGCCAACTGCTTCGCGAAATGCAGCAGATATGACGAAGCTAAGCGTGAACGTCAACAAGGTTGCGCTATTACGCAATTCGCGCCCGCTCGATATACCGAACGTCGAGCATGTGGCCAGACTTGCCCTCGATGGCGGCGCGCATGGCATTACCGTCCATCCTCGCCCGGATGCGCGCCACATTCGGCGAGCTGACGTCGGCACATTGCTTCAGCTGGTTCGCAGCAGGGGAGCTGAATACAACATTGAAGGCAATCCGTTTCACCAGCTGCTGGACGTGGTGCGCCACGCGCCACCAGACCAGTGCACACTGGTACCTGATGCCCAAGACGCGGCCACTTCAGATCACGGCTGGGATCTCGCCCGCGATGCAGAACGCCTTCGACCGGTGATTGCGCAACTCAAGACCGTGGGCATCCGGGTCAGCCTGTTCATGGACGCGGATGCGAAGGCCATGGCAATTGCTCGGGACATCGGCGCGGATCGCATTGAGCTTTATACTGAGCCTTATGCTCGTGCGTTCGGGACGGCTAGTCAGCAGGCCACGCTGCGCCTCTATAGCAAAGCTGCCGACGCCGCCATGCGCAGCGAGCTCGGTATTAATGCCGGACATGATCTGAACCGAAACAATTTGCCGCTGTTTCTGCGTAGCGTTCCGGGTGTACTTGAAGTTTCCATCGGGCATGCGCTAATCTCGGACGCACTCGAATTTGGCATGCCGACAACTGTCGCGCTTTATCTCGACGCAATCCGAGCGGGACAGAAACCATGATAGTTGGCATTGGCATAGATATCGTCGATGTCAGCCGCATCGAGCGGCTCCTGAAGCAATACGGTGAGCAGTTCGCCGGACGGCTGCTATGTGTCTCTGAACGCGAAGGGTTCGCCGCAAGCACGCGCCAAGCCTGGTTCCTTGCCAATCGCTTTGCCGCGAAGGAGGCTTTGTCCAAAGCATTGGGCACGGGTTTGCGTTATCCGGTAACGCTGCAGGCGATCAGTGTTTCCAATGATGGTCTAGGCAAACCGGTGCTAGGGTTTCACGGCCCGTTGCCGGAATATCTCGCAAGCCGCGGTGTGCGGCATTCTCACCTTGGCTTGTCTCACGAAAAAGGAATGGCATGCGCAATCGTCGTACTGGAGCACTGAGATGACCGCGCGCGCTGCGCCGTTGGGGCTCGTTATGCTGGACCTCGAGGGCAAGACGCTCAACGATGCTGACCGCAAAAGGCTGAGCCATCCGCTGACTGGCGGCGTGATTCTGTTTTCTCGAAACTATGAGTCGCCGCGCCAGCTGGAAGCGTTAACGGCCGAAATTCATCGGCTGCGCAATCCTCCTTTGCTCATAGCGGTTGATCATGAAGGCGGGCGTGTGCAGCGCTTTCGGGAGGGATTTACGCGGCTGCCGCCCATGCGATCGTTGGGAAAGTTATGGGACCAACATCCCTTGCGCGCCAGGCATCTGGCGCGTGATGCAGGCTACGTCCTCGCATCGGAGTTACGGGCTCATGGCGTAGATTTGAGTTTCACTCCGGTACTGGATCTCGATTTCGGCAACAGCACTGTCATTGGCGATCGCGCCTTCCATGCCGATCCTCACGCGGTAGGCGAACTGGCTGGCGCACTGCTGGACGGCCTTGCCCTTGCCGGCATGGCGTCCTGCGGGAAGCATTTCCCAGGTCATGGTTTTATTGCCGCCGACTCGCATACCGAGGTTCCGGTTGATACCCGCAGCTATGAACAAATTGAAGCGGCCGATCTGGTGCCGTTCCGCGCGCTGATGGCCCATGGCTTGTCCTCGGTGATGCCCGCCCACGTCATTTATCCGGCTGTGGACGATCGTCCGGCCGGTTTTTCGAAAATATGGCTTGCGCAAATTCTGCGTGCTCACATGAAATTTGAGGGCGTCATATTCAGCGACGATCTCAGCATGGAAGGCGCACGCGTGGCCGGGGACATCGTCGGGCGTGCGGAAGCAGCGCTGGATGCCGGTTGCGACATGGTGCTGGTCTGTAATCGTCCGGATGAGGCCGACAAACTGCTGGACTGTTTGCAACGCAAAATCTCGCCCGCATCACTTGCGAGATTGGCGCGCCTTCACGGCCGGGCTTGTCCCCCGACCCTGACGGCGCTCAAGTCAACAGAAATTTACAGTCGGGCAGTACATGCCATCGGGGCAATTGGCGAACACAGCGGCGACCTGCTGGCACGCTCCAGGAACATTGGCAAACTTGGCTGAACATACTCACGATCACGGGCATCTGCACGGCACACGACAGACACTGCTGATTGCTTTAGCAGTCACGCTGGGTTACGCGCTGGTTGAAGTCGTTGCTGGAGCAGTCTTCCATTCCCTGGCATTGATGAGCGATGCAGGCCACATGGTGTCCGACGCATTCGCCTTAGGACTGGCCGCGTTCGCTTCGTGGTTAGCTAGCCGTCCCTCCGGCAGCCGGCATTCGTATGGTTTCGCGCGGGCAGAAGTGGTAGCCGCCTTTGTGAACGGCCTGGCCATGCTGATGGTTGTCGTCCTGATCGCAGTGGAAGCCATTTCACGACTTCTGCATCCAGAGCCCGTTTCCGGCCTTGGGGTCATGCTGGTCGCGGTATTTGGTCTGCTGGCAAATCTGTTCGTTGCTTTCCTGATTGGCCAGGGTGAGCGCGATCTGAACACGCGGGCGGTCCTGCTTCACGTGATTGGAGATCTGATCGGTTCGGTTGCCGCCATCACGTCAGGGGCCGTGATCTACTACACCGGATGGCAACCCATCGACTCCCTGCTGTCCCTGGTTATCGCGATGTTGATTTTGGGTTCGACCGTCAGGCTGCTACTGGACGCATTGCACGTGTTGATGGAAGGCGTACCTGCGGGTTTAACCATAGAAGACGTGGGTAGGGCGCTGGGAGAGCTGCAGGGTGTGCTGGCGGTGCACGACTTGCATATCTGGAATATTTCTTCCGGGCAGAAGGCGCTTTCGGCCCACGTCGATCTGGAGAACCTGGATAGCTGGGCCGCTTTGCTCGAGTCAGCAAGGCGGATGCTTCGGCACCGTTTCGGCATCGCTCATGTCACTCTGCAGCCGGAACCCGCCGGTGGCATTAATCCAGGCTATCGAGCTCGAGTCAAAATCTTGCCGCAGCAACGTGAGCATGTTCATGATGACAGTCAGCGCAGGCGACGCGGCGATGAGCGTTAGCCCGGCCACGACCGCCTTCTGTCTCGAATGTCGGCGTTGCAGCCGGCTAGCAGGTTTTCTGGATGGCGTGCGGACAGAGTATCCGCATTATCATGCTCGCCCTGTTGCGCCGTTCGGCGATGCTTTACCCCGATTATTGATCGTCGGGTTGGCGCCGGGGATGCATGGCGCCAATCGGTCGGGGCGCCCCTTTACGGGGGATTATGCCGGTGTGCTGCTTTATCAGACATTGTACAAATTTGGCTTCGCTGACAAACCAGCCTCGATATCGAGTGACGACGGCCTCAGGCTCATTGGTTGTCGCATCACCAACGCGGTGAAATGTCTGCCGCCCGAAAACAAACCGACCGGCGATGAAGTCAGACGCTGTAATGCCTACCTCGCAAACGAAATTGCAACGCTGCAAAAGGATTCGATTCTGCTCGCTCTTGGGGGTATCGCCCACAAGGCGGTGTTGATGGCGACTGCGGACAGGGCCGCGGGTCACAAGTTCGCGCACGGGGCGAAACATCGTCTCGCTAGCGGGCTTATGCTGTTCGATAGTTACCATTGCAGCCGATACAATACCCAGACACGCCGGCTGACCACATCGATGTTCGAGCATGTCTTCGCCGAAATAAGACAAACCATCGATAACCGGGCCACTGGATAGTGCTTTATAAAGAATCGTGATCCGGCTGCGTCCCCAGCCCCAGCACAAATGACTTTCGACCCAGGCGAAATCATCGCGAATCTGCCGCATTTGCCAGGCGTTTATCGAATGCTGAATGCGGACGATGAGGTGCTGTACGTAGGCAAGGCGCGCGACCTCAAAAAACGCGTCGCGTCCTATTTTCAGAAAACCGGCTCGCTGTCGCCGCGAATTCAGCTGATGGTCAATCAGGTACGGGGGTTGGAAACCACTGTCGCGCGCTCCGAAGCCGAAGCGCTGCTGCTCGAAAATAACTTCATCAAAAGTTTAACTCCACGCTACAACATACTTTACAGGGACGACAAATCCTATCCGTACCTGGTGCTGACAGCCCACCGTTTTCCGCGTCTGGGATTCCATCGCGGCAGCCTGGACAAAACGAACCGTTACTTTGGACCATTTTCAAACGCCGGGGCCGTTCGTGAAAGCATTCGCTTGATGCAAAAAATCTTCCGCTTGCGAACATGCGAGGACACGGTATTCGCCAATCGTTCCCGTCCCTGCCTGCTGTACCAGATCAAGCGTTGTACCGGTCCGTGCGCGGGGTTGATCGACGAGGAAAATTACGCGGAAGATGTCAGGAGTGCCGAGTTGTTTTTACAGGGAAGGGAAGATGAGGCCGTAAGCCGCTTGGAGGAGCGCATGCGGCGGGCAGCGGACGAGCAGGCATACGAACAAGCCGCGGCCTATCGCGACCAGATCCGTTCACTTTCGAAGGTTCGTGAGACCCAATTTGTTTCCAGTGCACGAGGTGTTGATGCCGACATCGTCGCCCTTGCAAGTTCCGGCGGGCTGATTTGTGTCAATTTGGTTGTCGTGCGCGGCGGTCAGCACCGGGGCGATAAAAGCTTTTTCCCGCAGAACGCACGCGACGAAGATGAGCAGTCTTGCCTCGAAGCCTTTCTTGAACAGCATTACGTCGGTCGCGATGTGCCTCCGTCGATTATCATGAATCATCCAGTCGATACCAGCGCCCTCGAAGAGCTACTAGCACTGCAGTCCGGCGTCAAAGTACAGTTCAATACCAACCCGTCAGGTGAACGCCGGGTATGGCTACGCATGGCAGAAAAAAACGCCGAACTCGCCATTGCACAGCGCATTGCCGCGCATGCCACGCAAGAAACGCGACTGACAGCTCTGCAACAGGCCTTGAACCTCGGGGATAATATCCAGCGTATCGAATGCTTTGATATCAGCCATACCATGGGCGAAGCAGCGGTGGCTTCGTGTGTGGTTTACGACCATGCGTCCATGCAGTCAAGCGAATACCGCAGATACAATATCGCCGGCATTGAACCTGGCGACGACTACGCGGCGATGCGGCAGGTCCTGGACCGGCGCTATCGAAAAATTGTGGAAGGTGAGGGGAGATTGCCCGACCTGATCTTGATCGATGGCGGCAAGGGACAGGTCAGCGCAGCGTATCAGGTGCTGGGCGAGCTGGGGTTGAGTGATCTGCCCATGGTGGGAATTGCGAAAGGTGAAGAGCGCAAAGCCGGGCTCGAACAATTGATTTTCCCGGAGCGCAGCGCACCACTGCGCCTGCCTGCCGACAATCCGGGTCTGCACCTCATTCAACAGATCCGCGATGAGGCTCATCGATTTGCGATCTCTGGTCATCGCAACCGCCGTGCGAAAGCCCGCAACCGCTCCACGCTGGAAGAAATAGAGGGAGTGGGCACTAAAAGAAGGCAGCGTCTTCTGTCGAGGTTCGGCGGCTTGAAAGGTGTGGCTTCCGCCAGTGTGGAAGAACTCACGCAGGTGGAGGGAATAAGCAGGGAATTGGCAGAAAAAATCTACCAGCAACTACACTGAACATTATGCCGCTGAACCTGCCGATTCTCATTACCTGGCTGCGAATCCTGATGATCCCGCTGTTGCTCGCCGTGTATTACACGCCGCAGGAATGGATCACCAATCATGACAAGAATGTGCTGGCTACTGCGATATTCACTATCGCGGCCATCACTGACTGGCTTGATGGGTATCTTGCACGCACGCTGAATCAAACCTCGTTGTTCGGCGCTTTCCTTGATCCGGTCGCCGATAAACTGATGGTCGCTACGGCGTTGATCCTGCTGGTGTGGCTCGGTCGGGTTGAGGGCTTCATCGCCGCCATCATCATTGGCCGGGAAATTGCGATTTCTGCGCTACGGGAATGGATGGCGCAGATAGGGCGGAGCAGGAGCGTAGCAGTCTCGTTCGTCGGAAAAATAAAAACACTGTCACAAATGGCGGCGATTATTTTGCTGCTTTATCACGATGAATTGTTCGGGACCAGCACTCATGTGATCGGCAATATCCTGATTTATGTGGCAGCGATTCTGACCCTTTGGTCGATGGTGTACTACCTTAGAATGGCATTGCCGGAATTGACGAAGGAGGAGTAAGCGCAAGGGCATTCTTGACAAAGCAAGCCCTCGTTTTATAATGCGAAGTTGGTTTTTGCGCGGGAATAGCTCAGTTGGTAGAGCGCAACCTTGCCAAGGTTGAGGTCGCGAGTTCGAGCCTCGTTTCCCGCTCCAAAATAAAACGGGGAAAACGCGCATCAGCGTTTTCCCTTTTTAGTTTTT
>JBJMWI010000162.1:0-3179 GCA_045810225.1 Burkholderiales bacterium | reverse complement strand
CTCGCCCGCGGTCAATTGCGCGCCATCGGCGCGACTACGCTGAATGAGTACCGCAAGCACATCGAAAAAGATGCCGCTCTTGAGCGCCGCTTCCAGACTGTCCTGGTTGACGAGCCCACGGTCGAAGACACCATTGCGATTTTGCGCGGACTTAAAGAGCGTTATGAAGTGCATCACGGGGTGCGCATCAAGGATGCAGCCATCGGAGCCGCTGCCACGCTCTCGCACCGGTATATCACTGACCGTTTTTTGCCAGACAAAGCTATTGACTTGGTGGATGAGGCCGCGGCTGCCCTGCGCATTCAGATCGACTCCATGCCTACCGAGATAGACGAACTCGAACGCCGGGCGGCGCAGCTGGAAATCGAAAAGCAAGCTCTCATGAAGGAGGATGACGCCAACTCCCGCGCGCGCTTGAAGACGCTCGAGAAGGAACTAGCGACCGTCCGAGAGCAGTCGAATTCGTTGAAGGCCCGCTGGAGGCAAGAAAAGGACATGATCACCCGCCTGCGCGAGCTCAAAGAAAAAACTGAGCAGCTCAAACTGCAGGAGCAGCAGGAAGAGCGCAGAGGTAACTACGAGCGCGTGGCCCAGATTCGCTACGGGGAAATGCGCCAGCTCGAGGCGGAGCTCGCAAAAGTAAACGATCAGATGGCCAAGAGCGCCGGCCGCATGCTGAAAGAAGAAGTCGACGAAGAAGATATCGCCCGCATCGTGTCTAAGTGGACCGGCATCCCGGTTTCGAAAATGCTGGAAAGCGAAGTGCAGAAGCTGGTCACCATGGAAGACCGTTTGCATCAGCGCGTGCTGGGGCAGGACGAAGCAGTTGAACGTGTCTCGAATGCAGTACGGCGTTCACGCGCCGGATTGAGTGACCCGCGCCGGCCGATTGGTTCCTTCATTTTTCTTGGTCCCACTGGCGTCGGCAAGACCGAACTGGCGCGCGCCCTGGCGGAATTCCTCTTTGACGATGAGCACGCCATGATTCGCATCGACATGTCGGAATACATGGAAAAGCACGCCGTAGCGCGGCTGATTGGCGCGCCTCCCGGGTACGTAGGTTATGAAGAAGGCGGTCAGCTCACGGAAGCGGTCCGCCGGCGCCCTTACTCAGTGGTTTTGTTCGATGAAATTGAAAAGGCTCATCCCGATGTGTTCAATGTCCTCTTGCAGATCATGGACGATGTCCGGCTTACCGACGGCAAGGGCCGCACCGTCGACTTCAAGAACACGGTCATCATCATGACCTCGAATCTCGGTGCCCAGCCTCTGCAGTCGGTAACACTCGAAATTCCCGAGGGATTCTCGCGCGCCGCGCAGCGGGTGATGGAAGCATTACGTGAGCACTTCAAGCCCGACTTCCTGAATCGCGTGGATGACATCATCATCTTCAAGCCCCTGGGCAAGGAACAGCTCACGAAAATCGTGGAGCTGCGCCTCGCGGATGTGCGCAGACTTCTTGCCGATCGCAACATCACCATCGAACTTAGCGAAGCCGCCCGCGAACTCTTGTTCACGGAAGGCTATGACCCGGCTTTCGGCGCACGGCCGCTTAAAAGGGCCATCCAGCGCCTTATCCAGGATCCGTTGGCGCTGAAGATTCTTGATGGTGAAGTGCAGCACGGCGACGACATAATGATCGATGCCGATAAGCGCGACCATCGCATGACATTCAAAGTGCAGCGCCGGGCGGCGGAAAAGCGGGAGCCGGTGACGACGCCTGCAGCATGAAAAGAACCTATTACCCGGTAACGGTGTAATTGCCTAATTGTGTAGCGCCGGCATCTTGCTGGCTATCGCGCGGGCATCCTGCCCGCGCAGTTTGGACCGTGCGCAGGCCAAGCGCCGGGACGGCAGCGCTACTCCTGCTGCGTGAAAACGACGGCACGCTGTGTGTTGGGACTAAACTCGATGCCAGTTTAGCGCGCAACCTGCATGGGTGACTGAGCGTCCTACTTAATAAAGGAGGACGAGCATGCCCAGCAGAAGAAGCAGCTCCAGCAGGAGAAGTTCGGGGAGAAAGAGTTCGAGTCGCCGATCAGGGGGACGCAAATACAGCAAGAAGGCTGGCCAGTCAGTGCGCACCGAGATGCGCCACATGAAATCCGGCAAGCACCCAGTGAAAAACCGCAAACAGGCGATTGCCATTGGTTTGTCGAAGGCTCGGCAAAAAGGCGCCAAGGTTCCTTCCAAGCGGCAGTCACGAAAAGCTGCATGATCTGCTAGTTCGGTCACCACGAAGGGCGCGTCTGCGCCCTTTTTCTTTGGGTGAAAAAAACGCGGTCGTTCAGCGGTAACGGGTTAGAATCCGCCCAAGGGGCTCGCACTTTGGCCCATTTTGGCACGGAGGGCGTTGATGCGCTTTTGGGTTCTTGCGGCTACGGCATTCACATGTTTGCTGGTTGCGCTCTTGCTTGCTTGTGGCAGTAGGCCAGGTTCTACCGGTGGGGGAACCAATGCGTTCGGGACCATCAACACCAGTATCAGCGATCCCGCCACTTGTGCGGCGCCGTTCGGCACCTTCAGCCATGTCTTCGTGACCGTAAAGGACGTAAAGGCACACACCAATGCAAATGCGGCAGATAACGATTCCGGCTTCATCGATCTCACGCCCAATATGACACCGGTGCAAGTGGATCTGTTAGGGGCAACCACTGCACAATGTGTATTGGCGCAACTGGCGACTAACATCCAGCTTCCCGCCGGAACCTACCAGCAGATTCGGCTGGTCTTGCTCGACAATACGCAGGCTGGCCAGCTGGGTACCAACAACCAGTGCGGAACAAATAATGGTGTGAACTGTGTCACCTTGACCTCAGATGGCAGCGTTCACCAGGTCGACATCACAAGCGAAGCCACCACCGGAATCAAGCTTTCACCAGCGCAAATCTCCGGAGGCGCTGTGACCGTGCAGGCGAACCAAACCGCCAACCTGAATCTTAATTTCAATGCTTGTGCGTCCCTCATTCTGGCGACCAATGGCCAGTTCCGTATGAAGCCAGCGGTAACTGCCGGAACCGTAGTGGCCGCGAACAACTCCATTAGCGGCCGGGTGGTTGACTCTACTACGCTCACCACAATTTCCGGCGGAAAGGTCATTGCTACCCTTCAGCAGGTCTCGAACGGGGTAGACCGAGTGGTGCAGGAAGTGACGCCTGACGGAGCTGGCAATTTCGTCT
>JBJMWI010000161.1:0-10642 GCA_045810225.1 Burkholderiales bacterium | reverse complement strand
ACAAGCAAAGCCGGAACCCAAAATCGAGCCCCCGCCTGCGCCGATCGCTCGAATTGAGCCGCCGCCCCAGCCTGTCGTTGAGCGCGCACCGGACCCGGTCCCGGATTCCAAGAGCAATAATGTTCCGGATGCCAAACCGGTGCCTCGTGAACCTGCCGTCGTGGCGCCTCAGAGGAAGCCTCCGGACGCTAGTCTGGAACGCGCCTCGACCGACCTTTACAGACAGCTGATCTCAGCGCAGATCCGGAAGTATCAGGACTATCCGCCCATCGCCAAACGCAGGCACTGGGAGGGGACAACCGTTGTGGAGTTGCGATTCACTGCAGAAGGCAAGGTGGCGGACGTCTCCGTGATCGGAAAAAGTGGATATGAAGTCCTGGATGAAGCAGCTGTGAAGATGGTCCGCAGCGCAGCGCCATTGCCAACCCCTCCTGAGGGCTTGCGCATCGTACTTGTCCCCATTAAGTTCAGGCTTGATTCCTGAACATTCGGCGGGACAGGCCATGGCCGTAGAACAGAATGAGGCCATCGCCGATGTTTTGTATCCTCCGCTAGCGCCTTATCGCACCGGCCTCCTCGATGTGGGAAGCGGGCATCGGGTATATTTTGAAGAAAGTGGCAATCCGGACGGTTTTCCAGTGCTTTTTGTTCACGGCGGACCTGGCAGCCAGACGCGTTCTGCGCACCGCAGATTCTTTGATCCCGATTTTTTTCGTATCGTCCTGTTCGATCAGCGTGGTTGCGGCCAAAGCACACCGCAGGCCCTGTTAGCCGACAATACAACGGCCCATCTGGTTGCTGATATGGAACGACTCCGCTGCCATCTGAATATCGGTCGCTGGTTGCTGTTTGGAGGATCCTGGGGAAGTACGCTAAGCCTTCTGTACGCCATCACGTATCCCAAGCCCGTAGCGGGACTAGTGCTGCGCGGTGTATTTCTCGGTAGCGCTGCGGAAGTGGAGTGGTTTCTCTACGGCGTACGGCATTTTGTGCCTGAGGCCTGGGCCGAGTTCACAAAAGAGGTGACCGACGGCGTCGTGGCACACTATCAGCGCTTGGTGCACGCTGCGCAGCCGGAACTTGCTATGGCCGCCGCGCAACATTGGTCTGCCTACGAAACCCGAGTCATGGAACCGGAAACTACAGGTGCTTCTGCAAGCCGGTCCCCTTCCCGCGATAATCTGGCAGCGGTTCAGGTCCATTTGCATTTTCTCTCGAGGCAGTTTTTTCTGAAACCGAACGAATTGGCAGACAATCTTTGGCGCGTGAAAGATATGGCTGTCATCATTGTGCAGGGAAGGATGGATCTGGTATGCCCGCCCATGACGGCCGTCGCTGTCGCCCGCGGCATCCCTCGATCGGAGCTGCGCATGGTCGGGAACGGCTCACACTCAGCGTTCCAGCGTGAGATGGCCATTGCGCTGTGCACGGCGACGCGGGACATGAAGACACGGTTCGGGTAAACGCGAGTGCGTACCCTAAGCCTTCGTTTCCGGATTAATCTGGTCATCACGCTCGTGGTCGTGGCATTTACGCTTGCGACGGGAAACTTGTTGATCGAGGAAACCAGGCGTTCCATCCGTGAAGAAATGGAGGCCGGAACAAGAATCACCGCGCAACTGCTGGAAACAGTGATCTCCAATTCCCGTCTGAATTTGCAACAAGAAATACACAATCAGGCGCTGTTGTCGTTTCTGCAACGAGTGGGCCGGGTAAGGGCAAATGAGATCAGGCTCTATGATGAAAGCGAGCGGCTCATCTATACGTCCCCGCCTCCAATTTATAAGCGTGGGCGCTGGGCTCCCGAATGGTTCTCCCGGCTGGTAAGTCCAAGGTTGAGCGATTACCGGCTCAATCTGCCAAGCGGCAGCGTGGTTATTACCCCGGATGCTTCGCGTGCGGTCCTTGATGCATGGGACGACCTGAAACAGTTTTTCTGGCTGGTAATGGCCTTTTTCGTTCTCGTTAACGTTGTCGTGTTCTGGCTGTTGGGGCATTCGTTGCGTCCGATCGGCAAAATTCTGGGCGGACTATCGTTAATGGAAAAGGGACGTTTCGAAACCCGATTGCCGGTCTTTGGCTCGCCAGAGTTTGATTCCATCGGCCACGTCTTCAACCGTATGGCGCAAACGCTGGAAGAGAGCCTTGCCGAAAACAGGCGCCTGGCGCTGGTGACCAGGCAGTCCAGTGATGCCATCATCATCCACGACCTGGAGGGACGAATTTCCTTTTGGAATCCTGCCGCTGAGCGAATGTTTGGCTACCACATGGATGAAATTGCGGGCCGATCGGCGACACTGTTGACTCCGCCGGAACGGCGTGACGAGATCCAGGAAAACCTGAATACCGTTAAGCGACGAGAATTGATTGAACTGCTAGAGACACAGCGCTTGACCAAGGACGGGCGCGTCGTTGACGTTGCGCTATCCGCCGCTCCGCTTATTGATCCAGCCAGCGATCAGGTCATTGGCGAGATCTGCAGCATGCGTGACATCACCGAACACAAGCTCGTTCAGCTCGCCGAACGCGAATTACAGCAGAATCGACAGCTGACGCGGGCAATACAGAGCCGCCTGGAGGAGGAGCGTCGAAGTATTGCGCGGGAATTGCACGATGAACTTGGGCAATGTGTTACGGCGATCAAGACCATTGGAACGGCGATAGCGAATCGCACAAAGGACAGCAAGCCGGACACTCATGCAAACGCGCTAACGATCGTATCAGTTGCCTCGCACATTTATGATGTGGTGCACGGCATAATCCGGCAGCTTCGGCCGACCGCCTTGGACCACTTGGGATTAAGTGAAACCTTGCGGGATACGGTTTCAGCGTGGCGCGAACGGCATCCGGAAATAACCTGTGATCTGCGTTTGGAAGGCAAGCTGGACGGAATGGGAGAAACGCTCAATATCACCGTGTATCGGATCGTTCAGGAGTGCCTTACTAATGTGGCTCGGCATGCCGCAGCATCCCAGGCCGCCATCACAGTAAGGCGAACGGGGGACGAAGAGACTGATATGGTGACGGTCACGGTGAGCGACAATGGCAAAGGATTTGGCGAACAGCCATACCGGGATGCCATGCGGTTCGGGCTTATTGGCATGCGGGAACGCGTTCAGGCGCTGCATGGCGAATTTCGAATCGACAGCACGTCGGGTCAAGGCGCGACCGTAACGGTAGTAATCCCCGTGTTTGCAACGGCTGGCGCGCCGCAGGAGTGATGTGGTGGAAGGCAGATCGATCGGAAACATCAGTGTGATGCTTGTCGATGACCATGCGGTGGTACGCATGGGTTTTCGATTGCTACTGGAAGGTTCAGCGGATATCAAGGTGGTCGCTGAGTCGGATAGCGGTGAAGATGCTTGCCGCAAATTTCCCGAAGTAAAACCGGACGTAGTCGTGATGGACATATCCATGCCGGGTATTGGCGGCCTGGAAGCGATCGATCGAATTCTGGCGAGATATCCGGGCGCTCGTATTCTGGTTCTGTCCGCGCACGAGGATGCCATGCATGCCAGAAGAGTGCTAAAAGCGGGAGCCGCTGGCTACCTCACCAAGCGCAGCGCGGCTGAAGCGTTGATCCAGGCGATCAGGCAGGTGCATCAAGGAAAAACATTCCTGGAGCCTGAGATCGCGCAACAACTGGCCATGCAGCAACTCAATGGCGAGCGCAATCCGCTCGATATGCTAAGCGAAAAGGAATTCAAGGTTTTTCTTGCGCTGGCCAAGGGCCAGTCAGTCGCCGATATCGCCGACGTGATGTCGCTTAGCCCGCGCACTATTGGCACTCACTTGTACAACATAAAGCAGAAGCTCGGGGCCTCCAATTCGGCCGAGCTAGCCATTATTGCGATCCGCGCCGGCCTTATAAACCCATGAATATAAAGGTACGTCTGTATCTAGGATCGCTTGGCTAATGAAAATCATTAGTCCTGTTTCAGTGTTTTACGCTGGGGCCGGAGCGTGACTTGGATCAGAATTGCGCCATGGTCGTGAAATGAACGGCCTCGATGCGCGATCCGAAATCTAACTTCAAGAGGAGCTTTTGCCATGTGGACGAAACCGGAATACACCGAAATGCGTTTTGGCTTTGAAGTAACGATGTACGTGTTCAATCGCTAATCGCACAGCGAGACCAACAAAGGGCTGCTTTCGAGCAGCCCTTTTTGTTTGTGGACCAGGTGAAGAAAAAAAGCTCGACACAAGAATCAGCTTGCGCGGGATATAAAAAATGGCTCGATGAGGCATCATGAAATTCAAGCCGTCGGCACGTGCCCCCGCCATGGGTAACCCATACCCGCTTACAAATTTCCTACCAGAGAGATCATGATGAACAAAACCGCTTTGCTATTGGCGACCACCGCGATGACCATGGTCACCTTCACTGTTATCGCCGCGCCGTTTGCATATGTTCCGAACGAAGAGAGCGGGACCATTTCGGTCATCGATGTTGGTACAGACGAGGTCGTCAAGGAAATCCGCGCGGGCGACAAGCCCCGCGGTTTGGCTGTCTCCAAAGACGGAAAAAAATTGTACGTCAGCGACCAGCCGCATAATTCGCTTGTTGTTATCGACTTGGACAAGCTGGAGCCGGTCGACAGCATTTTTCTGGGCGAATCCCCCGAAGGCGTTGGTATCTCTCCAGACGGAAAATGGGTTGTTGCTGCAGTAGAAGTCAGTAACGCCATTGCTTTCATCAATACCGAGACCAACAAGAAGGAATTTTTGGTCAAAGTCAAAGGTGAAAATCCGGAACATGCAGTGTTCAGTCCGGATGGCAAATGGGTTTTCTCGAGCGCGGAAGAAGCTCACCAAATCGACGTGATTGACGTGCAACAGCGAAAGCAGGTCAATCAGATCGAAGTTGGCAAACGCCCGCGCGGCATAGCGTTCCTGCCAAACGGCAAGGTCGCTTATACGGCATCAGAATTCGTGAGTACCGTTTACGCGATTGACGTCAACAAGCAAAAGGTTTTGGCGGTCATTCCCGGCGGACAATTTTCGAACGGCGTAACAGCGCATCCTGACGGTTCGCGCGTGTTTGTCTCCAACGGCAAGGATGGAACCGTTTCGGTGATAGACACGAGTACAAATAAGATCACGACCACTATCCCAGTCGGCAAGCGTCCCTGGAACATGGCGATTACCTCGGACGGTGGGAAGCTCTACGTGGCAAACGGGCGTTCGGATTCGGTATCGGTCATCGATACCGCAACGAACACCAAGATAAAGGATATTCCCGTTGGCAAAAGGCCCTGGGGGGTTGTGATCCGTTAAGCAATCCGTAAGATCATGGCTTGAACAAACAAGCGAGTTACCGCCAAAACGTCGGGGAGGGCACTTGAATATTTCTAATACCGAGAGCGCACGCTATACCACGGCAGCTATTGTTTTCCATTGGGTCATTGCAATATTGGCGCTGACGATGATTGTCATCGGCATCTTCATGACTGATATTCCCAAGGGCAATCCCGATCGCGCGTTTTATTTCAATCTGCATAAATCAATCGGCGTTACGACTGCACTCCTGGTATTGCTGCGGTTATGGTGGCGCATGAGAAATCCGCCTCCCATGCTGCCAACGTCAATGCCGAATTGGGAAATTAATGCGGCTAGAATCAATCATGCGTTATTGTATCTTTGTCTCATTGTGATGCCGCTGTCAGGATTTGCCGCAACGCAATTTACGAAATACGGAGTCAATTACTTCGGGCTCTTTAAAATTCCGCCAATGGGATGGGAAAGCAAACCAATCTATGACTTCCTGCAGGGCATCCACGGTGTGACGGCTGTTCTTTTTATTGCCGTGATCGCTGTCCATGTACTGGCGGCATTCAAGCATTTGCTGGTTGATCGCGACAAGGTATTCCAGCGTATCTTGCCCGGAGGGTCGCGCTCGTGATGTCTAGCAAACTTGCAGAGAATGCTTAAGCCAAAGCCTGGCTAGCCGCCAAACGGGAATGGTCACTTGCTGTGGTCCCAAACTTCGATAGTCTGGTACAGCAGGTCGAGCGGTCTTAAATTGAATTTGATGACGCGCAATTGAGCTTACTAGTCGGCAGCCGGAAGCTCGGCGAAGAAACTGGCACCGCCGCCCGGCGCTGTTTCGTACCCAACGGTGCCGCCCATGCGCTCCACAAGTGCCTTGCAGATGGCGAGCCCAAGGCCGGTGCTGCCCTTGTCTTGCTCCGCTTGCTCGAAGCGTCCGAACAATCTCGGCTTGAACTCCTCCGGCACGCCGGGGCCCTGGTCGGAGACGCTAAGGACCACGCGGCCCTCTGCACCTGAACGCGCGCCAAGCCGGATCTCGCCCCCCGGCGGAGAGAATTTCGCGGCGTTCGAAATGAAATTCGCAACAACCTGCAGCAGGCGCTTTCGGTCCGCCTTTACGCGCAGTCCGGCGGACGCCTCGACGCGCAGCCGCGCTTGATAGCGCTCCGCATACGACGCGTTCAGCGAAGCGGCCTCGTGGAGCAGTGATGCCATCTCAACGGGCTCGAGTTCGAGGCGCACGCGGCCCGACTGCGCGCCTTCGAGGTTCAGTATGTCCTCGATAAGCTGAGTGAGCCGTTCGCCGTTTGCGCAGGCCATGTCGACGAAGCGGCGGGCATCGGGCGGAAGCTCGCCGGCCGAGCCTTCCCTGAGAAGTTCGAGCGAGGCGACGATGCCCGTGAGCGGCGTGCGCAGCTCGTGGCTCACTGCGGCGACGAAGGTGTCCTTCATCTCGGCGAGCTTCCGGCGCGAGCTGATGTCACCGTTCGTGCCAGTCACGCGCACGGGCCGGCCCGAGGCGTCGCGCTCGTTGACCTCCGCGGCGCTCTCGATCCAGATCCAGTCGCCGGAATGATTGCGCACGCGATGCTCCGTCCTGTAAGCAGGGATCTCGCCCTCGAGCAGCCAGCGCAGGCGCTCACGCAGTCCAGGCAAGTCGTCCGGGTGAACGAGATGCTCCAGGTCGGCGATCGAGGTAGCGGTCTCGACCGGCTCGCGGCCGAGGATAGTGTTCCACCGGGGCCCGAGGCGTACGCGGCCGCTCGGTACATCCCAGTCGAACATCGCAAGTTCCGAACTCTCCAGCGCAAGGGCGAGCCTTTGCTCCTGCTCGTGCAGCGCGCGCTGCGTTTCGTCCCGGGCGCTGACGTCGCGCGCGATGCCGAGGATGTAATCGCCCTCCGGACGCTGGATGAGCGTCGTTGACACCTCCACCGGGAAGACGCTTGCGTCCTTGCGGATCAGCATCGCAGAGTACACCGGCGCCAGAGTCGGCCCATTCTTCAGGCGTTCGTACCGAAGCGCGAGCCGCGCTGCGTCCCGATCAGCGAAGATCATATCGGGCGGCTGGCCGACAAGCTCCTCGCGCCGATAACCGAGATTGCGGCACGCCCCGTCGTTCGCGTAGACGATGACCCCCTTGCCGGCATCGACCATGACAATGGTGTCCGGGTGCGCATCGACGGCGGCGCGAAACAACTCTTCCATGCTAGTTCTTCCTCTGCCAGGTCGCGACCCGTGTCATCGTGCCCCAGCGCGCTGAGGCGCCGGTCGCCCATTGCCACAGGCCTTGCAATCGCCACAGCACGGTGAGCTGCCGGTAGCCCAGGTTCTCGAGGAGCGCCACGGCAATGAGTGAAGCGAGCTCACCCGGGCGCTTGTACATGTGCAGCGACATCTCTTCGAGGACGAGCGCAGTCATCGATACCAGCATGCCGGTTGAGATCGCGAGCAGCATGAACGTCCAGAACGCCTCGGCTGCGACGAATCCGGACAAGAATCCCGCGGCCATGAAGACGTAGCCGGCCGCCTCGAGAAACGGCGCGGCCCACTCGAAAGCGATCATGTACGGCAGTGCGAGCCAGCCAGGCGCGCCGCCGCGCGGATGAAAGATGAGCCCGCGGTGCATCCAGAGTGTCTCGCTCAGCCCGCGTTGCCAGCGCGTGCGCTGGCTGCGCAGCATGCGGAACGACTCGGGTGCCTCGGTCCAGCAGACCGGATCGGGCAGGAAAGCGATGGCGTACGGGCGCCGCTCGATCCGGTGCAAGCGGTGCAGTCGCATGATGAGCTCCATATCCTCGCCGAGAGTATCGACGTTGAAACCGCCCGCGCTGACAACGGCTTCCCGGCGGAACAGACCAAAGGCGCCGGATACGATTGGCACGGCGTTGACCGCAGCCCAGCCGAGGCGGCCGAAGAGGAAGGCGCGCAGATATTCCATGACCTGGAAAAGCGGAAGCATGCTCGTCGGTAGTCCCACCGCGTGCAGGAAACCGTCGCGCACCTCGCAACCGTTCGCGATGCGCACCGTGCCGCCCACCGCGACGACATCCGGTTCGTGCAGGAACGGCGCGGCCGCGCGACGCAGGCTCGAGCGCTCGAGGATGGTATCCGCGTCCACCACGCACACGAGGGGATAACGCGCGGCATTGATGCCGGCGTTCACCGCGTCCGCCTTGCGGCCGCCGTTCTCCTTATCGATCACGCGCAAGTTGGGAAAGTGCGCGGAGCGGTACACACCGCGCACCGGCTTGCATGCCAACCGCTGACGGTAGGCCTCAGGAAAAGGCGCGAGAGCGAATTCGCGCGATAGCGCTTCGAGGGTCGCGTCGCCCGAGCCATCGTTGATGACAATGACCTCGAGTTCTGGATATTCGAGCTGGAGCATGGAGCGCACCGACGCACAGATGGTCGCCTCTTCGTTGTAAGCCGGCACCAGCAGCGAGACCGGTGGCTCGTACGGTGAATAGGCGCGCGGCAGCAGGCCGAGGAGCCGCTCCCCCAGGCGCTTGCGAAGCTCTAGCGCCGCGAGCATGTTTAGCGCGACATACGCAAGATTGATGGCGGCGAAGTACAAGAGAAAGAACGTCTGCGCCGCGTCGGCAGCCTCGCGCCAGCTCATGCTGCGCCCCGCTCCGCGAGCACATGGCGGAGCATGTCCGCGGCGAACGCGTCGCTCAGCCGGCCGGGCAGGACGAGCAAATCTTGCCTCTCGACCTGCGGCAGCGCGCAAAGCGCGTGCGCTGCGCGGTAGCGCACCCACCAGTTTGAATCAGCTAGCGCGATACACAAACGCTCGAAGTCCTCGCGTACGCCGATGCGCTCGAGCGCCCGCGAGGAGGCTGCTCGCACCTCCCAGGTCGGGTGGCTCAGCAACCGGCGGGCGTGCGCGGCATCGCCCGGGTAAGAAAGCGCGGCCAGCGCGGCGATGAGCGGCTCCATGTCGCTTGTCTGGTTCAGAACATCGAGCACGGCCTCCCGCACCGCCCCCGCTTCGACGCAGACGTGCAACCTCAGCAGCCGAGCTAGCCCGATGCTGCGGTGATCTGTTTTGCGCGCCACGCGCAGCTCCACGCCGATCGCATGCGACAGCAAGGTACCGAGAGTCCCGGGCGCGCATTCCATAAGCATTGACACTACCTTGGCAAGCGCCCAGTCTTTGCGCGTCGCGGTCAGCCCGAGGATGCGAGGCACGGCGAGCACGGAGTCGATGCGCAGGAGCGCGTGCGCGGCAGTCATCGAAATGACGGCTCGCCCGTTCGCCACCAGACCAAGCACCGTCGGCACCGCGCCCGGCTCCCGCAAATGCCCAAGCGTGACCAGCGCAAGCAGCCTCCTGCGCGCGCTCAACGAGTTCAGCATCCTCATTGCAAGTGGAACGGCCCCGAGTCTCCGGGCCATCTCGCGCAGATGCTCCTGCGCCTCGCCACGCAACGATTCCTGTGCCTTGCACCACAAAGCCAGGAAGAACTCCCTCTCTCGTCGGGGGAGCGGAGGCAAAATGGCAGGCACATCTTGGGTGCACTGCGCGAGCAGCGGATTCCAGCGCGCGGCAGCCTCGCGCTGGCATGCAAGCCGCTGCAGCAGCTTGACGCGCAACGCAACAATGACGACGAGCAGGATCGCGGTCAGGGCTAGCGCGCCGACGCTGAGCCATAACGCCGCCCCGAGCAGCGGATCAGAAATGGTGCCGAAGGCCAAGCCGTGCACCCGTGCGCGTGTAGAAGTCGCCCTGCTGGTGCGTGCCGATCTCCCAGCTCAGCGCCCACGCTTGCGATACCCAATGCCGTCCGTAGATTCCGAATGCGCGCACGTCTGACGTTACGACGCCATTCGGCACGATGTTCTCAACTTCGCTGCCGAAAGTCGCCGACACGCCGATGCGGCTGCGCTCTTCCGCGTAGTAGTAGTCGAGGCCGACACGATGGGCGGTCGCGGACCCGGTGTCCTCAGGGCGCCCGTTGTTCAGCGTGTAGTAGGCGCGGTAGCTCGCGAAGTAGCGTTCCAGGCCGGCGCTGATGATCCGGGTATTCGTTGTGGTGTACTCATTGTGTCGGTAACCGCCCGAAGCGACCCAACCGCGGTGCAACTCGAACGCCAGCTCGCCGAACAGTGAACTCCGTGCGAGAAAGTTATGCTGGGGGCTCGCATTGCCGTCGACGTGGCCGGTGAGCCGGGACGAAAATGGATGATAGTAGCCGGCTTCCACTTGGTCGTCGCGTAGGTCGAAGCGCTCGACTTCGCGCCCCGCCCCGTACAACGTCTGACGCGGTTCGAAAGTGTGCGCGCCCTCCAGATAGACGCTCTTCCAGTCGGGCTGGCCGTTCGTCAGGCGCTCGTAACTCGATCCGCCTTCGAGCTCGAGCGCGAG
>JBJMWI010000160.1:0-28838 GCA_045810225.1 Burkholderiales bacterium | reverse complement strand
TGATGCTGCCCAGGCGCGCCGCGCCGAGCAGCAATAGGATCACACCCGCCATCAGCGTGGCGATTTGCAGCCCGTCGATGCCATAGCGGGCGGTCACGGCCGAGAGGATCACGATGAAGGCGCCGGTGGGCCCGGCGATCTGCACCCGGCTGCCGCCCAGCGCGGATACCAGGAACCCGGCGACGATCGCCGTGTACAGCCCCTGCTCGGGCTTCGCGCCCGAGGCGATGGCGAAGGCCATGGCGAGGGGCAGCGCGACTACGCCGACGACTACGCCTGAGAGAATGTTGGGTGCCCAGTGCCGCCGCGCGAAGAGGCCGGCAGCACGCGCTTCGAGCAAAGCGACCATCTAGGCTTTCGAGGTCTTGGTCGGGGCGGCGAGATTTGAACTCGCGACCACCTGCACCCCATGCAGGTACGCTACCAGGCTGCGCTACGCCCCGAAAAAAATTGATTATAACAGGGCTCGACAGCCGACACGTTAGTTGCGCAATACGTCCAGCACTTCCTGAAGTTCGCGCCGCAGAGATGCGGCGTTAAGCTTCCCGTGAGGCGCAGGTTTCATTTGCACGGCTGCTTCATCCAGACGAGCGCGTGCGCCGCTAATCGTGAATCCTTGCTCGTACAGCAACTCTCGAATGCGGCGGATAAGCAGTACTTCGTGATGTTGATAATAACGGCGATTTCCCCGACGTTTTACCGGTTTTAGTTGCGTGAACTCCTGCTCCCAGTAGCGCAGCACATGCGGCTTCACGCCGCAAAGCTCGCTTACTTCACCGATCGTGAAGTACCGCTTGGCGGGAATCGGGGGCAAAGGGCCCCTATGACTGTTGCTGTGGTTGCTGCTGTCCACCGTAATTTTTCTCGACCATTGCCTTCAGTTTCTGGCTGGCATGAAAGGTCACGACACGACGTGCCGTAATAGGTATCTCTTCGCCGGTTTTCGGATTTCGACCTGGCCGCTGCGGTTTATCTCGTAGCTGAAAATTGCCGAAGCCTGAAAGCTTTACGCCGTCGCTGCTTTCCAGCGCGATGCGTACCTCCTCGAAAAACGATTCCACCATATCCTTGGCTTCACGCTTGTTCAGCCCGACTTTTTCGAACAGCAGATCAGCCAGATCGGCTTTTGTGAGTGTCATCGGTTCACCTTATTGTCGGAGCTTGGCACCGTATTCCTGTTCAAGGACCCGGCGCAAACCCGCCATCGCCGCGTCTACTTCACCATCCGTTAGAGTTTTTTGAGTATCTTGCAATAACACTCGGAATGCAAGACCTTTTTTGCCGACTTCGATACCTTTTCCGCGATATGAGTCAAACACCGAAATGGCGTCAACAATGGCTGCCTTTGAACGCATGAGTCCATCAAGAATCAGCTGCACTGGGATGTTTTCATTGAATATGTAAGACAAATCGCGCTGCACGGGAGGGAACTTGGAGGTTTCCAGGTAACGCGGAATCGCCCGGACCAGCAAAGGGTCGACCTCAAGTTCAAATAACACCAACGGCACCGGCAACTCATATTTACGTTGCAGGTGCGGATGGAGTTCTCCCAGCCAACCGATCTGGGACCCATGCACCAGTACCCGAGCGCTGCGTCCGGGATGCAATGCCGGATGCGGCCAAGGAATCACGCGCAGTTGATCGGGCGCCACCATTCGTTCGATATCTCGTTTGAGGTCGAAAAAATCCACTTGCCGTGCGGCAACGCCCCATTGCTGTTCGTCTGCCGTGCCCAGAGCGCCCGCTGCGATTCGCACAGGCTGGCGCACGCCCGCCACTTCCCGATCGCCATCAATAACGTTTGTATCGCGAAGAAAAGTACGGCCGACTTCAAAGATCCGTACCCTTTCCAGTTTCCGGTTCAAATTGTAGCGGACGTTCGCAACTAATCCGCCGATCAGAGTAGAGCGCATAACCGCAAGCTGGCTCGCAATCGGGTTAAGCAGCCGGATGGGTTCGGCATTTCCGGCAAAATCCCTTTCCCACTGCTCATCCACAAAACTGTAGTTGATGACTTCCTGATAATCAGCGGCTGCCAGGCATTCGCGCAGGTCATGTAGCGACCGACGCTGTTCAGGCAAGGACGGAATTGCTGCTAGGGTTAACGGTAGCTTTGCAGGAATGCGCTCAAATCCGTACAAACGAGCCACTTCCTCAATCAGATCTTCTTCATTTTCGATGTCGAAACGATAACTGGGCGGCATGACGATGAACGACTCTTCGTCTGCATTCGATTCGCGGCGATGTTCGAATCCAAGTCGGGTAAAGATATCTTCAATTTCCGATGATTCGATTGGGACCCCAATAACCTTGCGGGCGCGCGCGACTCTCATTCTTGCAGGGTGGCGCTTTGGTAGCTTTGCAATGGTGTCCTGAACAGGGCCCGGCTCACCGCCGCAAATCTCCAAGATCAAGGCCGTGGCCCGCTCGATTCCATCGATATTGTTATTAAAGTCGACGCCCCGCTCGAAGCGGTGGGAGGCGTCACTTGTGAAGTTGTAGCGCCGCGCTCGTCCGGCAATGGCATCCGGGAAGAAGAAAGCTGCCTCAAGAAATATGTTTTTTGTATTGAGATCCGCCTTGGTACTGTCACCCCCCATAATGCCTGCCAGTCCGATCGGACCGCTTCCGTCGGTGATGGCCAATACATTTTCATCAATGTGCACCGTTTGCTCATTCAGGAGTTGTAAGGCCTCACCTTTCTTGCCGAAGCGCACCTCGATTCCACCCTTCAATTTGTCCAAGTCGTAAACGTGGAGTGGCCGCCCCAGTTCTAGCATTACGTAATTTGTGACATCAACCAACGCGGAAATTGAACGCTGCCCGGCCCGCTCGAGCCGTCTTGTGATCCACTCCGGCGAGGCGGCATTTGCATTCACGTTACGGATGACTCGTCCGGTGAAGCGGCCGCAGCCTTCCGGTGCCGAGATTTTCACAGCGACTGTCGCTTCACTCGTCTTTGCGACAGCGTGCACTTCGGGACGGCGCAATGGTGCACGAGTCAGTGCCGCGACTTCGCGAGCTATGCCTAGCAATGAAAGGCAATCCGCCCGGTTCGGCGTCAGCTTGACGCTAAATATGTTGTCGTTCAGTTCCAGCAGGTCTCGCACATTCATGCCGACTGGGGCATCCGGACGCAGTATCAGAAGGCCGCTATGATCCTCGGACAAGCCCAACTCTTTGGCGGAACAAAGCATGCCGTGACTTTCGACACCCCGCACCACCGTAGTTTTTATTTCAGATGGCTGGCTAGTGCTTGATTGCGGTAATTTTGCCCCGACCAGCGCGCAAGGCGCTTTCATTCCCGTCACGACGTTTGGCGCACCACAAACGATGGTGAGCGATTGAGACGTTCCAACATTTGTACGGCAGACGCTCAATTTGTCTGCACCAGGATGCTTCTCCACTTTAAGGACTTCACCCACCACCACACCAGAGAACGGCGGCGAAACCGGCCTCCAGTCTTCGACTTCAAGCCCCGCCATGGTCAATAGACGAGCGAGACTGTCGGGTCCGAGTTCGGGATCGACCAGCTCGCGCAGCCATTTTTCCGGAAATTGCATGAATCTCGCTCTACGAAAACTGCTTCAGAAAGCGTAGATCGCCCTCATAGAACAGGCGCAAGTCGTTTATGCCATAACGCAGCATGGTGAGCCGCTCGAGTCCGCTGCCAAAAGCAAAGCCGATGTAACGCTCGGGGTCCAGACCGAAATTGCGCACGACATTCGGATGAACCTGTCCCGCACCAGAAATTTCCAGCCATTGGCCTTTGTGGGGCCCAGTAGGGAAAGCCATATCAATTTCGGCGGACGGTTCCGTGAACGGAAAGAACGATGGTCGGAAGCGCACTTCCAGCGCATCCGTTTCAAAAAACTTGCGCAGAAATTCGGTATAAACGCCTTTGAGATCGGCGAAACTGATATCTTCGTCTAGCCAAAGTCCCTCCACTTGATGAAACATCGGCGAATGAGTGGCGTCCGAGTCGACCCGATACGTGCGACCTGGCGAAATTACCTTGATCGGTGGCGTATGTTTTTTGGCATAACGTACTTGCATCGGGCTGGTATGGGTACGCAGCAGAAGTCCGCCCTCGACATAGAATGTGTCATGCATCGAGCGGGCGGGATGATTTTCCGGCTGATTGAGGGCGGTAAAGTTGTACCAGTCGGTTTCTATTTCGGGGCCGTCCGCTACATCGAACCCCACAGCGCGGAATATCTCCTCAATTCGTTGCCATGTGCGGATGACGGGATGGATGCCGCCCCGGTTGCGACCGCGGCCGGGAAGCGTCACGTCGAGCGCCTCTTCTGCCAGTCTTGCTTCCAGCGAAGCCAGTTCGATGGCTTCGCGGCGCGCCTTCAACAAGGCCTCAACTTGTTCCTTTGCCGTGTTGATCCTGGCGCCGGCCTGCGGTCTTTCGGCCGCCGAAAGCTTTCCCAACGCTTTGAGCATTTCGCTCAACGCACCCGTTTTACCAAGAAAACGCGCCTTGGCTTGCTCCAGTGCGGCCAGGTCCGAAGCGTTATCGAAGGTCGATTTTGCTTCGGCAATGATGCCGTCGAGGTTATCCATCTTGCATGCTAGAACCAAGTGGGCCCGTTACCCGCAACGGGACTGAACAAAAAAAAGGAGGCCTTGCAGCCTCCTTTTTCATTTGCTTTCCGCCTCAGGCGCCGAGGCTCGCCTTTGCTTGACTCGCGATTCGCTCGAAAGCTGATTTATCAAATACGGCAATGTCCGCCAGCACTTTCCGATCGACTTCTATTGCCGCCTTCTTCAGCCCATTGATCAGGGTGCTGTAAGTCATACCGAACTCCCTGGCGGCGGCATTGATGCGGACAATCCATAGTGCGCGAAAATCGCGCTTCTTGCGGCGACGATCCCGATAGGAATATTGGCCTGCGCGCATGACGGCCTGTTTGGCAATTCGGTATACATTGCCACGGCGGCCACGAAAGCCTTTTGACTTTTCGAGGACTTTCTTATGTCGTGCACGAGCTGTTACACCACGTTTGACTCTTGGCATGGTGGTCTCCCGTTAAGCGTAAGGAAGCATTGACCGAATATGTGCGTGATCCGAAGGATTCACAGCCGTATTGCCGCGCAGGTGGCGCTTGCGCTTGGTCGACTTCTTGGTAAGGATGTGACGCAGGTTTGCCTGCGTGCGCTTGAAGCGGCCGCTTCCGAGCGCCTTGAAGCGCTTTGCGGCGCCGCTCTTGGACTTGAGTTTGGGCATTTATTACTCCTATGTTTTAGCTTGACTCCAGGCGTCCCTTGCGGGCGCTTTGTTGCCTGGGAATCACTTGTTCTGACGATTGGATCGTCCCTGCCGCCCGGTACTACTTCTTCTTCGGGCTCATTACCATGACCATTTGCCGGCCTTCCATTTTGGGAAACTGCTCTACCACCCCATACGCTTCAAGATCTGCCTTTACCCTCTCCAGCAGCTTGAAACCAAATTCCTGATGCGCCATTTCCCGGCCGCGGAAGCGTAGTGTGATTTTAGTCTTGTCTCCTTCGTTCAGGAAACGGGTCAGATTTCGCAACTTGATCTGATAGTCGCCGTCGTCTGTTCCTGGCCGGAACTTCACTTCCTTTACCTGAATCTGCTTCTGCTTCAGCTTGGCCTCGTGTTTTTTCTTGGCCTCGCTGTATTTGAACTTACCAAAGTCCATCAGCCGCGCCACCGGCGGCTGTGCCGTGGGCGCAATTTCAACAAGATCGATCTCCAGCTCTTCAGCCATGGCATTCGCCTGTGCGAGACTGACGACCCCGATTGGCTCACCTTTGATCCCGATGAGCCGGACCTCCGGCGCAGTTATTTCGCCATTGATCCTGACATCCCTGTCCTGAGCTATAAGCAAGCCTCCATCAAAAAATTAAGCCGAGCTACCCGTGTGCGGCAATTCGGATTTCACCCGATGAATAAATTCATCCAGCGGCATTTGTCCGAGATCGCTTCCGCTGCGGAGTCGCACGGCAACGGCATTTGCAGCTACCTCCTTATCGCCGACGACGATTTGGTAAGGCAGCTTTTGCAAACTATGTTCCCGTATTTTATAGGTAATTTTTTCGTTCCTCAAGTCCGCGAAGGTTCGCAAGCCCGCATCCTTGAGCCGTTGGGTGATCTGACTGGCATATTGCGCCTGATGCTCGGAGATGTTCAAAACCACAACCTGTTCCGGGGACAGCCATAGTGGCAGTGCGCCGGCGTAGTGTTCAATCAGAATGCCGATGAAACGCTCCATGGAACCCAGGATAGCCCGATGCAACATGACGGGGACCTTCCGAGTGTTGTCCTCCGCAACATATTCGGCCCCTAGCCGTGCGGGTAACTCGAAATCAAGCTGCAAGGTCCCGCACTGCCAAACGCGGCCGATTGAATCCCGCAGGGAGAATTCGATTTTTGGGCCATAAAAGGCCCCTTCTCCGGGATTGAGCTCCCATTTTAGATTTTTTGCATCGAGCGCGGCTTTTAGCGAAGTTTCAGCCTTATCCCAGGTTTCGTTCGATCCGATGCGCTTGGCCGGGCGCGTTGACAGCTTGATTAATATTTCCGTGAAGCCGAAATCGGCGTAGATTTTTTGCAGCAGCTCGATGAAAGCTGAAGCCTCGTCCCGCACCTGGCTCTCGGTACAGAAAATATGGGCATCGTCCTGCGTGAAACCACGCACCCGCATGATCCCGTGCAAGGCGCCAGAAGGCTCGTTGCGATGGCACGCACCAAACTCCGCCAGGCGCAACGGCAAGTCCCGGTAACTCTTCAGGCCTTGATTGAAAATCTGCACGTGTCCGGGACAGTTCATCGGCTTAACGGCGTAGTCTCGCTTTTCCGATTCGGTGGTGAACATCAATTCGCGGTAGTTCTCCCAATGTCCGGAACGCTCCCACAGGGAACGATCCATGATTTGTGGTGTGCGCACTTCTTGGTAGCCGTGGTGAGAAAGGCTGCGACGCATGTACTGTTCGACTTGCTGCCAGACAGCCCACCCCTTGGGATGCCAGAACACCATGCCTGGCGCTTCTTCCTGCGTGTGGAACAAATCAAGCTGCCTACCCAGCTTGCGATGGTCGCGCTTTTCCGCCTCTTCAAGGCGAAAAAGGTAGGCGTCCAGATCTTCCTTCTTGGCCCAGGCGGTGCCGTAAATCCGCTGCAGCATCTCGTTGTGAGAATCGCCCCGCCAATACGCGCCGGCCACTTTCAGTAACTTGAATGCCTTTAGCTTGCCGGTAGAAGGTACATGTGGACCTCGGCATAGGTCGATGAAATTCCCTTGCGAATACAGGGAAATTGTCTCGTTGCCCGGAATCGCGCCAATGATCTGCGCCTTGTATTCTTCGCCCTGCTCGCGAAAAAATTCGATGGCCTTGTTACGATCCCAGACTTGACGCTCCACGCTGAGATCACGCTTGGCAATTTCCGCCATACGCTTTTCAATTGCCCCGAGGTCCTCAGGCGTAAATGGGCGCTTGTAAGCAAAATCATAATAGAAGCCATCTTCAATCACCGGACCAATGGTGACCTGCGCTTCCGGATAAAGCTCTTTGACCGCGTGAGCCAGCAAATGAGCCGTCGAATGGCGCAAGATATCGACACCCTCTGCATCCTTATCCGTGACGATCTGCACATTAGAGTCGTGATCGATGACGAAAGAAACGTCGACCAGCTTGCCGTCAACTCGTCCCGCCAGGGCAGCGCGCGCCAGCCCTGCACCAATCGATGCAGCAACCTCCGCGACACTTGGAGGTTTGTCGAACGATTTTAGCGTCCCGTCTGGCAATCGTATGGATGGCATGTTTCAGGATCCAAAAACAAAAAAGTGCGGAGAACCGCACTTTTCTACAGGCTGGTGCCGTAAACCCAAGGGGTTCAGAACCTACGCATCAAAGATATCGTACAAGTTCAAAAACTCGTCGGTATCCGTGGGAAGCTGGTAGGCGCGATTGGACTCGAACCAACGACCCCCACCATGTCAAGGTGATGCTCTAACCAGCTGAGCTACGCGCCTGCCGAAGGGCGGATTCTAATCGAAACAATCCAGGCGTACAAACGTCACTTTCGGCGTGCCGACTGCACTCCGGCTATATCGCGCACCAAAGCAAGTACCCGGGTGAGTTGCTGAAGTCCCTCCACTTCGACGGTGAAGGCCATCGTGGCATTCAAATTTTTACTGTGAGACGCGCTCGCGGCAATGCGCACCTTTTCGCGCGTAAAGACATCAAGAATGTCACGCATGAGCGCCGGATGGCCGCCGCCGGTTATCTCGATGTCGACCGGAAATCTAGATGTACCCGTGTCGCCCCAGGCAGAAGCTATCAACCTTTCCTGCGGCAGCCGGGGAACGTTATGACAGTCGGCGCGATGGACGGTAACACCTCGGCCGCGAGTGACAAATCCGATAATCCCATCCGGCGGTGCCGGCTTGCAACACCGAGCAAGCACGGTTAGCAGCTTATCCACTCCGACGACCAAAACGCCTCCCGGTTCCGCGATTTCGCGGGAGTGTGTCGACTGAGCCGGCAACTTTTCAGGCGCAACTTCACCCTGTATCGCACCCTGCAATTTGCGTGCGGGAACTTCTCCTCGGCCGACTGCTGCGAACAACTCATCGGCATTGCGAAACTGCAGCTGCGATGCGAGTTTCTCGAGATTCTGGCCGGTCTTTCCCAGGCGCTGCAGTTCTTTATCAAGCAACGCACGTCCATGCGAAATGGCCTCGGCAAGTTGCTGACTGTTGAACCACTGCCGTACTTTGGCACGGGCACGATCGCTTTTGATGAACCCCAGATCCGGATTCAGCCAATCACGTGACGGTCCGCCTTCTTTGGCTGCGATGATTTCTACGCGCTGACCGTTGGTTAATGCATAGGTCAGCGGCACGATATGCCCGTTGACCTTTGCGCCGCGGCATCGGTGGCCCAATTCGGTGTGCAAGCGATAAGCGAAATCGATGGGCGTTGACCCGCGCGGAAGATCGATTACCCGCCCCTGCGGTGTTACCGCATAGATGAGTTGCTCGAATAGCTCGGCCTTCACATACACCGCCAGTTCGCTTGCCTCAGCAAGATCGTCTTTCCACTCGAGTACGTTACGCAACCATGCAATTTTGTCAGCGAGGCCTTTGCCCTCCTTGGCCGCCTCCTTGTATCTCCAGTGCGCGGCTACGCCTAACTCGGCATGCTGATGCATCTCGTGGGTTCTAATCTGCACTTCCAGCAATTTCTGCCCGGGCCCAACTACTGCGGTATGCAATGACCGATAGCGGTTAGCTTTCGGTCGCGCAATGTAATCATCGAATTCCTCCGGAATCGGAGTCCACAGATTATGGACGAGTCCGAGCACGGTGTAGCATTCCTTGACGTCGTTCACCATCACGCGTACTGCACGCACATCGAACAGGTCCGCCAGACCCACCGCTTTTTTGCGCATCTTTTGCCAAATGCTGTAGATATGCTTGGGTCTTCCGCTGACCTGTGCCGGAATGCCCGCCGATGCAAGCTCGGCTTGCAGCTGGCGCGTAACTTCAGCAATGTAAGCTTCACGGTCCTTGCGTTTTTCATCCAACTCACGCGCAAGGTTCCTGTAGATCTCCGGTTCTAGGCAGCGAAAAGCCAAGTCTTCCAGTTCCCACTTCAATTGCCAGATGCCAAGTCGATTCGCCAGAGGCGCGAACAGCTCTAGCGTCTCGCGAGCGACTTCCACGCGCGCGGGGGCATCTTCCCTTTTACTGAGTTCGCGCAACCACTGGACCTGGTCGGCGAGCTTGAGCAGCACGACGCGCACATCCTCCGCCATTGCCAGGAACATCTTCCGCAAGGCTTCCAATTGCGATGCGCGATCGCCTGCCTTGCTTTGCGTCTCATTTTGACTGCGCAGAAGCTGAATCTGCGCCATGCTCGCGACTCCCTCCACCAAGGCAAGCACTGCAGTTCCAAAGGTACCCTGTAGTGACTCGCGTTCCACCCGGGTTGAAAGCGGCGCGCCGAGCAAAATCATTGCCGCAATCGCCTCGCCCCCTACACGAAACGTACCGAGCGTTGCTGCTGCTCGACGAGCGTGGTCTAGCCAGGGTTGTCCAGTCGGATGCAAACGGTTTGGATAGTGCTGTTGCGCCCAGGCACTGGCGATAGCAACCAGCTCGCGTTCCACCGGCGTGAGTCGACTGGTCAACTCCTCCAGCCATTGATCTGAAGCTATATCGCGATGGAGCTCGGTGAAGTTAGCCATTTGGTATTCGGCCGCATCATCGACCGGACCAATATTTTTTGTGAGTGTCGCGCCAGTTCTCCACGGTAATGCCGGCGGACTTCACCGAAATCAGCACAGCGCCAGAGAAATCGGTCCGGATGGTGCGGCTACCGGCTTGCCGGTAACGGGCGCTAACCACTGGATGCGGGTGACCGAACCGGTTTAGGTAGCCAACTGAAAAGACCGTTACTTCAGGGGCGACAGCGTGCACAAAGCCCGGAGTCGAGGATGTACGGCTGCCATGATGGGGCGCAACAACGACATCGGACCGCAAGGATTCAGCAGACCGCAACAACCGCGACTCGGAATATTTTTCTATATCTCCGGGTAACAACACGCTGCCGTAGGGGGAATTGATCCTGAGCACACAACTTCGATCATTATCCTTGACGGAATTATAGTCTCCTGCCTGCGGATACAGGAACCCAAACGATACGCCATCCCACTCCCACCGCTGCGCGGCATCGCAAAGCCGTGCATGGGTTGCTGTCAAATTGAGCGTGTGAGTGTTTGGCAGCGACGAATCCAGCCATCCGACCGGGATCGCCTGCAGAACCGACAAGGCGCCCCCCGTGTGGTCACTGTGGTCGTGACTAATGATCATTGCGTCCAGAGCACGAATTCCAGATGCGCGCAGGTAAGGCACCACAATGCGGCCCCCTGCATCGATTTGTTCGTTAAAAGCCGGTCCCGCGTCATACAACAAAGCATGTTCGTGCGTACGCACGACAACGGCTAGACCCTGGCCCACGTCGAGCACCGTCACTTGCAATTCACCGGACGGGATGCGTTCGGGCATCGAGAGAAAAAGTGGCAGCATCAACGAGGCTCCCACCCAGCGTGCCGGAAATCCCTTGGGCAGCAGCATCCATGCCGCCCCTGCCACAGCGATCGGAATGCTCCATCCGGGAGGCGCATGCTGCTGCCAAATCGCGGACGGCCAATCGCTTAGCACTCTGAGTACGATCATGCACAACGCCATGAGTTCATGAGCCGCGTAAGCCAGGCCGTCCACTGGGATCACTGCCGCCAACAATGACAGCGGTACCACGCCCAGGCTGACCAGCGGAATCGCGAACGCGTTTGCAAGCGGGGACACCAAAGATACTTGCTGGAAGAGGGCAAGCAGCAACGGTATCAGCGCCAGCGTCACCGCCCATTGGGTATGTGCCCACGCGCGCAGCCAGCCCTGTTCCCCAATGCGAGATCCGAGGACTAGCATGATGACTGCCACCGCTCCAAATGAAAGCCAGAAGCCAGGTGCAATGACGGCCATCGGATCCAGTACGACTACAAGAGCGGCGGCTGCTGCGAGGACTCCAGTAGAGGCTGTCGTCCAATTGTTCCATAGCGCCAGTGCTATCACCGCAAGCATGTAGACAGTCCGCTGGGCCGGCACGGCGAATCCCGAAAGAGCGGCGTATCCGATGGCGACCACGAGTCCACAAATGACGGCTGCCCGCCTCGCCGGAATTCCGAGCATAAGGCGTTCAGAAAGGCGCCACAGCCGCAGCATTAGCAATACAGCCATGCTGGACACCATAGTGATGTGCAGGCCGGAAATGCTTATGAGGTGATTTACTCCGGTGCGCGTGAACACCTGCCACTGATCCGGCGGTATCGCCTGCTGATCGCCAATAGCAAGCGCAACAATGACGGCCGCATAAGGGCGTTGCCCCAATGCCGCCTGCAAATGTGCGCGCGCTGCCTCGCGGGCGTGTTCCAACAAATAACCGGCGCGCCAGACCAGCGGTTTGATCAAACGCGGCGCCGGATCTGCACGGACATAACCTACTGCGCGAATGTCGCGTTCCAGCATCCAGGCTTCGGAATCGAATCCACCAGGATTGGCGTTTCCGCGCGGCCGGTGCAAACGCACCACCAGCCGCCAATATTGGCCGGCCCGCCATTCTGGCGACAACGTATTGTCAATCCGGTACCACATCAGTGAAATGCGAGGCGGTATTTTTGCATTCAACGTGTAAACGTGATCCACATCGAACACAAAACGCACCCCTCTGTCGTTAGGCTGCACCATTTCTGCAACCACGCCTGAGATTTCGACATCTCGGCCTTGCCACATTTCTGGAAGCTCGTCTGCAAGTTTCCAATCAGCTACTGTCGCGGCCCAGAAGAATCCGCCCGCCGCAAAGGTAACCAGGGCCACTGCGTGTAAGAACGGTCGCTGCGCAGTGCTGGAAGTACGGGAAAGGACTACCCATAGCGCGACTAATGGAACCAGTACTGCGGCAGCCTTCCAATCAGAGAGTATGCCTTGCTGCTGGAGCAGCCAGGCTCCTGCAACGAAGGCAAACAGGTAAAGGCTCGTCACGATAGGCCGAGATTACATTTTCATAAGCATGCCGCGTAATCTTTTCAGTAATTGCCGATTCATCAGGCAGTTCAGCCGATCAGGATGCGATGAATTCGGAAGCCGGATAAAGCTTTCCGTCTTCGAGCCGAAGCGTGCGTTGCATGCGTGCCGCAATCATCGGATCATGAGTAACGATGATGAAGCTGGTGGCCAGCTCGCGATTCAGTTCCAGCATGAGATCGAGAATGCCTTCTGCAGTATGCCGGTCAAGATTGCCGGTAGGTTCGTCTGCAAGTACGCACGCCGGTTCGGTTACCAGCGCCCGCGCCAAGGCCGCACGCTGCCGCTCGCCACCGGATAGTTCCCCGGGGGTATGGGTCAGCCGGGCGCTCAGTCCGACCCGCGTGAGCACTGCGCCGGCGCGCCGCGTTGCCTCGTCCGCCGCCATGCGCCGTATCAGTAGGGGCATTACGACATTCTCTAACGCGGTGAATTCCGGCAGCAAATGATGAAACTGATAGACGAAGCCGAGCCCGCGATTGCGCAGATTACCCTTCTCCTTTTCGCCGAGTTGATCCAGGCGGCGTCCCATGATGACTATCTCGCCAGCAGAAGCTGCATCCAACCCTCCAAGCAGGTGCAGAAGCGTGCTCTTACCCGAGCCGGACGCCCCAACGATGGCGACCGTTTCACCGCGCCGTACTTCGATATCGACACCGGCCAGTACCGGTACGCTGTAGTCGCCCTGCCTGAATGTTTTTTGCAGATTGCGGCAGGACAGGACAATGGGAACAGGTTCACTCATATCTCAACGCTTCCGCGGGATTGACTCGCGCGGCGCGCAAGCTCGGGTACAGCGTCGCAGCCAGGCTCAATGCAAACGAGGTGAACGCAATGACGATAACGTCCTGCAAGTGTAGATCTGAAGGCAGGTCGCTGATGTAATAGACGTCTTTGGCCAGGAATTGCACACCGAGCAGGTGTTCGATCGCGGGTACTATCACGGCCACATTCCACGCAACGAGCATTCCAATTACGACGCCGACAAACGTTCCGATCACGCCAATTAGCGCGCCCTGGATAATAAAAATCTTCATTATTTCTCCCGGTGCCGCACCCAATGTACGCAGGATTGCGATATCGGCACGCTTATCGGTGACCGCCATGACCAACGTCGAAACGATGTTGAATGCGGCGACGGCAACTATCAGTAATAGGATGATGAACATCACGCGCTTTTCAATCTGCACCGCCCGGAAAAAATTAGCGTGACTGCGGGTCCAGTCCGCAACGAAGACGTCCGCATCCAGGGTTTGCGTCAATTCGCGCGCTACCCTGGGTGCGGCAAAAAGGTCTTTGAGCTTCAAACGCACACCCGAAACCTTACCTTCCATTCGATACAGTCTCTGGGCGTCATCCAGGTGGATAAGCGCCAGCCCGGCGTCGTATTCGTACATCCCGACTTCGAAAATGCCAATAACGTCGAATTGCTTGAGCCGCGGCATGATGCCGGCTGGTGTCACCTGACCTTGCGGCGCGATGACGACAATTTTGTCACCCAGGCGGGCGCCGATTGCAAGCGCAAGTTCGCTGCCCAGGACAATGCCAAATTTTCCCGCCTGCAGGGCGTTTAGGCTGCCGGATTTCATATGCAAGCCAATGTCGGCGACCTTGTCTTCATCCGCCGGCACAATGCCGCGCACAATACTACCCTGCACGGTCTGACGATTCGATATAAGGCCCTGCGCCATAACGTAAGGCGCTGCGGCGACAACCTCCTGGTTGCTCATCGTCTGTTCGGCGATGCGCTGCCAGTCTCGCAGTCCGTTGGACATGCCGGTAATCTGAACATGAGACGCTACGCCCAGAATGCGTGCGCGCAATTCCTTCTGAAAACCGTTCATCACCGACAACACCACGATCAGCGCGGCAACTCCCAGCGCGATGCCAAGCATGGAAGTAACGGAAATGAACGAGATAAAATGGTTACGCCGTTTGGCGCGCGTATAGCGCAGCCCGACAAACAGCTCATAAGGCGTCAACATGGGATGAAGTTTGAAAGTTCGAAGTGTGCGTCAGCGATGTGCAGTCTGCCACATTTCCAGAGGTGCTCACTAAGATCGGCACGTTTCAACCGGCTTAGGGCGCTAAAAACGCGCGTGCTAAACTCAATGCAAATGTTTTGCTCACGCCGTGCACACCGCTACTTTGTTCATCCCCGCATTATTTTGGCCTCATCCAGGCATCGCGCACGATGCACCGGTGGCCCCTGCATTACAGACATTGCTGGGCCGCGCGGACTCGGCAGATACAATCTGTGAGAATGAGGATGCCTGGTTGTGCCAACGGTTTGGCGTGGCACGGCAGATCGATTGGCCGGTCGCGCCCATCGCCATGCTCGGCACGGGGGGAGTTCCGGGAGAGCATTTCTGGTTGCGTGCGGACCCAGTGCATTTGCAGGTCAATCGCGATCAGCTGATTCTGACCGCACCGGACGGGCTATCGATTTCTGACACGGAAGCGTCCAGCATAGTTACAGCGCTTAATCATCATTTCGCTGCCGACCATTTCAGTTTTGTAGCCGCTGAGCCGGATCGCTGGTATCTCAAAATACCCCGGCCTGCGCGTATTGTGACGCACAGCTTGTCGCAAGTTGCCGGCCGCGATATCGATGGCTTTCTGCCGGACGGCGAAGACAAGCTTGCATGGCACAAAGTGTTCAACGAAGTACAGATGGTGCTGCATGACCACCCCGTGAACCAGGAACGTGAGTTACGCGGTGCGCCGCCCATCAACAGCCTCTGGTTTTCGGGAGGCGGTACATTGCCCCGCGCGCACACCGATTTTGACGCAGTAATTGCGAGCAGCTCGCTCGCGCGTGGAATTTCGAATTTGGCGGACATACCGCTTATGCCGGCCACGCAAAACATTACCGAGCTGAACGCAGATCAGGTGTTGATCGAAATACGCGGCGCTGAAACGGCGTCCTTGCAACTAGATCCCGCGGTCTGGAAGCACGCCATTGAGGTCATGGACCAGCACTGGTTTGCCCCGATGGTTGCTGCGTTACGCAGTGGACATAGTCGCCGGCTGTTCATCGCGACGGTCCATCGGCGGCGGGCTTTATGCTGGTCCATCACCAGAAAGCAATTGTTGTGGCGGGTGTGGAGATCGGCGGCCGCGCTCGCAGGCCCGGTTGGTAAAGTATGAACCCGTCGCGCATTGTTGCGCGGGCGGTGCCTGAAGCGGCTTTCGAAACGCTGGTGGCCGAGGGACTGCCACCGCTGCTGGCAAAAATTTATGCTGCGCGAGGCATAAATGAAAGTTCCCGGCTCGATACATCGCTCGTGCGACTGCTGCCCTTCGATTCGTTGCTGAACTGCACCACCATGGCGGCATTGCTTGCGGATGCCATCGAAGCCGAAATGCGCCTGCTCATTGTTGCTGATTATGACGCTGATGGCGCTACAGCTTGTGCGACGGGCATGCTGGGACTGGGCTCGTTCGGTGCGAAAGTCGAATATCTGGTGCCGAACCGTTTCGAGTACGGCTATGGACTCACCCCGGAGATCGTCGCACTGGCAGCTGCTCGCAAACCGCACGTCTTGATCACCGTAGATAACGGTATCGCGAGCGTAGAAGGCGTCGCGGAAGCCAATCGCCTCGGCATTCGCGTGTTGATTACGGATCACCACCTTCCCGGCGACCAATTACCCGCTGCCGCATGCATCGTTAATCCGAACCAACGTGGATGTCCTTTTCCGAGCAAACACCTGGCTGGCGTCGGTGTAATGTTCTATGTACTTGTTGCTTTACGCGCCGAATTACGCCGGCGCGACTGGTTCAAACAACGCAAGGAACCGAACCTTGCCGGACTGTTGGACCTGGTCGCACTCGGTACCGTCGCCGATGTCGTACGGCTGGACGACAATAATCGCATTTTGGTGCATCAGGGTCTGCAGCGCATACGCGCAGGGCGCGCGCACGCTGGTATCAACGCGTTGATCAGTGTTGCCGGCCGGGACGCGGCCCGCATGTCCACATATGATTTGGGCTTCGTACTGGGTCCACGGCTGAACGCGGCCGGCCGTCTCAGCGACATGTCGGTCGGCATCGAATGCCTGCTGACGCAGGATCAAGTCAAAGCCGTCGAACTCGCCAAACAGCTTGACTCGCTGAATCGCGAAAGACGCGACATAGAGGCCGGAATGCAGACAACCGCGCTGGCGTTGGTGGACCAAATCGATGTCGCCGACAATTTCAGTATCAGCCTATACGATCCGGCCTGGCATCAGGGTGTAATTGGCATCCTGGCTGCTCGATTGCGCGAGCGTTTCCACCGCCCAGCGATTGCGTTTGCCGCGTCGGCTGGTGGCGAAGCGAAGGGTTCCGGCCGGTCCATTCCCGGGTTGCATTTACGGGATGCCCTCGATCTGATCACCAAAAGGAATCCCAATTTGATCGTGCGCTTCGGCGGCCATGCGGCGGCGGCCGGACTCACTGTGCGTACCGATCGAATCGCCGCATTTGGCTTGGCATTTGAGAGTGTGGTGCGTGAGCTGATCGGACCGGCCGACCTGGAGTATCTCGTTGAGACAGATGGCAGCCTGCCCCCAGCCGAAATCACGCTGGCTTTTGCCGAAGCGCTGGAACATCCCGTTTGGGGACAAGGTTTCAAATCTCCGCGGTTCGGCGATGCCTTCGAAATAGCCGAGCAGCGGGTCATTGGTGGCAAACATCTCAAACTGCGTCTTAAGATGCCTGATTCGACACGCGCCTTCGACGGCATCCTGTTTGGACGACAGGACCCGTTGCCCAACCGCATATTCGGCGTTTATGGCCTCCAGGTGAACGAATACAATGCAGGCCGTTCGGTGCAATTGCTGCTGGAGCACTGGCAAGATGTCTCTGTAGAACCGCAGTAAATTCGAGCACCTGTTAACAAATCAGTCTGCGATCAATAGGCGGGTGGCGAGGCCATAAGCTAAAATGCGCGCCTTTCACGCCTCGCAATCCTTCACAGCGGACTCCATATGGAAGCGGAACAGCTTAATGCGTTAGCGAATCAGCTTGACGACCTCGATTCACGCAGCAAAGAACTGCGGAGGTATCTTTGACTTCGACACCAAGCGCAATCGTCTGAGCGAGGTCGTGCAACTGGCCGAAGACCCTGCAATCTGGAACGATGCCAAGCGTGCGCAGGACATCGGCCGGGAACGCAAGCAACTGGAGTCTGTTGTTGGAACGTTGGAAAAACTCGATCAGGGGCTGCGTGATGCGAGAGAGCTGTTTGCCATGGCGCGCGAAGAGAGCGACGATTCCACACTAAGCGCCATTGCAGAAGACATCGCGGGCATGGAACAGATCGTGGCAGGTATGGAATTCCGCCGTATGTTTTCCAATCCCATGGATCCAAACAACTGCTTTCTCGATATACAGTCCGGTTCCGGAGGGACTGAGGCGCAGGATTGGGCTGCAATGCTGGAACGCATGTATTTGAAGTTCTGCGACCGGCGCGGTTTTCAGGTCGAGGTACTGGAAGAATCTCCCGGCGATGTGGCCGGCCTGAAAAGTGCAGCGCTTAAAGTGACCGGCGACTATGCTTTCGGGACGCTGCGAACCGAAAGCGGCGTGCACCGGCTAGTGCGGAAATCACCGTTCGATTCAAATGCACGGCGCCATACGTCGTTCGCCAGCGTATTTGTTTATCCGGAAATCGACGACACAATCGAAATTGCAATCAATCCGGCGGATCTGCGCGTCGATACGTTCCGTGCGAGCGGTGCTGGGGGCCAGCACATCAATAAAACAGACTCCGCGATCCGCATCACCCATTTGCCAACCAATATCGTCGTGCAGTGCCAGAGCGACCGTTCGCAGCACCGCAATCGGGCAGAGGCAATGGCTATGCTGAAAGCCCGCCTGTACGAGCTGGAGATGCGCAAACGCAACGAAGAAAAGCAGGCCATGGAGGATTCCAAAACTGACATCGGCTGGGGGCATCAGATTCGATCGTACGTGCTGGATCAGTCGCGTATCAAGGATTTGCGCACCAATGTAGAAAGAGGAGATACCCAGTCGGTTTTGGATGGCGACCTCGATGACTTTATCAATGCTTCCCTGAAACAGGGCGTTTGACCATGGCTGACGACAACCAACCGCCTGACGAAAACCAGGTCATCGCAGAGCGGCGGGCAAAACTGCGAGACCTGCGCACGCACGGAAACGCGTTCCCGAACGATTTTCGTCGCACACATCTCGCCACGGATCTACATCGTGATTACGACTCTAGATCAAACGAGGAATTGGAACCCGCGGGCATTACCGTCGCGATAGCCGGACGTATGATGCTCAAGCGGGTCATGGGCAAAGCCAGCTTTGCCACGCTGCAGGATATGTCCGGCCGCATCCAACTCTACGTCAGCAATGACGTGGCAGGAGAAACCGCGCATGCGGCCTTCAAGCATTGGGACCTGGGCGATATCGTCGGCGCCGAAGGGAAGCTGTTCAAGACCAAAACCGGCGAGCTTAGCGTCAAAGTCACCTCGCTTCGGCTATTGGCAAAATCGCTCCGGCCACTACCCGAAAAATTCCATGGGCTTGCCGATCAGGAACAGAAGTATCGCCAGCGTTATCTGGACCTGATTACCAACCCGGAAACGCAACGGGTTTTCAGGGCGCGCTCGAGCATCATCCAGTTCATACGTGAGTTCTTCGTCAAGCGCGGCTATCTCGAGGTAGAAACTCCGATGATGCAGCCGATCCCGGGCGGCGCAGCGGCTCGCCCCTTTGTGACCCATCACAACGCGCTCGACATGCAATTGTATTTACGCATTGCACCGGAACTGTATCTGAAGCGCCTGGTAGTGGGTGGCATCGAGAAGGTATTCGAAGTTAACCGCAATTTCCGGAATGAGGGCATGTCGACCCGGCATAACCCCGAGTTCACCATGCTCGAGTTCTATGAAGCCTATCAGGATTACCACTATCTGATGGATTTAACCGAGGAGTTGCTTCGAGAACTTGCCGGCAAAGTAAACGGCGGCACGTCCCTTCGCTACCAAGGGCAAGCCATCAACCTGGACAAACCTTTCGATCGGTTAACCATGGCGGAGGCGATCAGCAAGTACAACCCACAGTATAAATTGCCAGATCTCTCGGTCAGCGAAATACTGCGTGGCATTTTGAAGCACTTCAACATTGAAGTTTTTCCCACTGACGGATTGGGCATCCTGCAACTAAAGCTGTTCGAGCACACTACGGAAAGCAAGCTGATCCAGCCAACGTTCATCTACGCCCATCCGACCGACGTATCGCCGCTGGCGCGTAGCAACGACCAGAATCCGGCTGTGACAGACCGCTTCGAGTTGTTCATCACCGGTCGTGAACTGGCGAATGGTTTTTCCGAGTTGAATGATCCGGAGGACCAGGCTGCACGTTTTCAGCAGCAGGTTCAGGCCAAGGAGGCCGGGGACGAGGAAGCGATGTATTACGACGCTGATTATGTGCGGGCGCTGGAATATGGCCTGCCACCCACCGCCGGCGAAGGAATTGGCATCGACCGGCTCGTGATGCTGTTCACCGACAGCATCAGTATCCGCGATGTCATCCTGTTTCCCCAGATGCGCCCAGAATAAACGTTTTTAACGGTCGAACGTAAACCCACGGGTACTAGCGTCGACAACCAATTCTGCAAGCTGACCATCATGGCACCTATTCCCGAACAACTCTGGCAGCCGTCCGCCGATCGCATCGCCAGTGCGAATATCAGCGCGTTCATCAAGCTGGTCAACAAGAGATGGCAGGCTCGTGTCGTGGATTCGAGCGCCCTTTATGACTGGTCCATAGCACAGCCAGAACAATTTTGGACAGCGGTGTGGGATTTTTGCGGCGTGATTGGACAACGCCGCGGTGAGCGCGTGCTGGTCGATGGGGACAAGATGCCCGGGGCACGGTGGTTTCCCGATGCTACGCTAAATTTTGCGGAAAACCTGCTGCGCAGGCGTGACGGTGAAACCGCGATCGTGTTCTGGGGCGAGAACAAGGTCCGTCGCAGCATGAGCTTTTACGAGGTCTACGATGCGGTGTCCCGCACCACGCAGGCCCTAAGTGCAGCGGGCGTGAAGCAGGGTGACCGTGTCGCAGCCTTTATGCCCAATATGCCGGAAACCATTATTTTCATGTTGGCAGCGGCGAGTCTGGGCGCGATATGGTCTTCATGCTCGCCCGATTTCGGGGTACAAGGCGTGCTAGACCGGTTTGGCCAGATTGAACCGACTATTCTGTTCGCGGTAGAGGGCTACCACTACAACGGCAAGGTCATCGACACACTGCCGCGCATCGCCGACGTGGTAAAGAAATTACCCTCGCTGAAGGTTACCGTCATCGTATCGTATACGCGCGAACGACCCGACATCAACGGAATACCGAATGCCGCCCACCTTGCCGACTTTGTTGCAGGCTACCGGGGCAAGGACATCGCATTCAGACAACTGCCATTCGATCACCCCCTTTACATTCTCTATTCCTCAGGCACCACCGGCGTCCCGAAATGCATCGTCCATGGCGCCGGCGGTACCTTGCTTCAGCATCTCAAGGAGCACCAGCTTCACACTGATCTGAAGCGCGGCGATCGACTTTTCTACTTCACGACCTGCGGCTGGATGATGTGGAACTGGCTTGCATCAGGATTGGCAACCGGCGCAACCTTGCTGCTCTACGACGGATCTCCGTTTTTTCCAGGCCCCCGCGTGTTGTTCGATTTTGCCGATGAAGAACGAATGACCATCTTTGGCACGTCGGCCAAATACATCGACGCACTCAACAAGGCGGGCGCAAAACCTCTTGAATCTCACTCACTGGCCGCGCTTAAAACCATGACGTCCACCGGGTCGCCGTTGGTTCCCGAAGGTTTCGACTACGTTTATCGCTCAATCAAGATGGATTTGCTGCTGTCATCCATATCCGGGGGCACCGATATCGTTTCCTGCTTCGTGTTGGGCAACCCCACCCTGCCCGTCTATCGTGGCGAAATTCAATGTCGGGGTTTCGGACTGGACGTCAAGGTGTTCGACGAGGATGGGAAAGCGGTGATTGCAACCAAAGGAGAGTTGGTTTGCGCCTCGCCTTTTCCTTCGATGCCGATATATTTCTGGAACGATGCCAGCGGCAGCAAGTATCGTGCAGCTTACTTCGAGCGTTTCCCCGGCGTTTGGTGCCATGGCGACTATATGGAACTAACTGCGCGCGGCACTTGCATCATCTACGGCCGTTCGGATGCGACTCTCAATCCTGGCGGCGTGCGCATCGGTACGGCAGAAATCTACCGCCAGGTCGAGCAATTGGAAGAGGTATTGGAAAGCGTGGTGGTTGGTCAGGACTGGGACAACGACGTTCGCGTGGTGCTGTTCGTTCGTTTAAGAGATAACGTTACGCTAGACGATGCATTGACAAAAGCAATCAGGGACCAAATCCGCAAGAACACGACGCCGCGGCACGTGCCCGCAAAAATTGTGCAAGTCCCCGATATCCCCCGCACCAAGAGCGGCAAGATTGTCGAGCTCGCGGTACGAAATGTCATTCACGACAGCCCGGTCAAGAACATGGAAGCCTTGGCCAATCCTGAAGCGCTGGAGCATTTCAAAAACATCGCGGCATTGACGACGTAGCATGGAAAGCCGTTGTCCATAAACGGCTGCTGGTGCAAAGTCGCGCTAGGAAACTACCAAGGTTTCCACCACTTCCCCTGTTCGCCGATCTTGACCTCGGTGCCCGGGAAATTGGCACCCAAGGTGCGGTTGGCGTCATCGCGTAAATCGTCGAGCCCCATTTGATCGTAAGCCTTGACAAGAACAGTCAACGCCCTTTCGATCGCCGGTGTACGCGGGTAATTGGTCAACGCGTACTGGGCACGATTCACAGCAGCGATATAAGCTCCTCTGCGCAGGTAGTACTCCGCAACGTTGACCTCCGCTGCCGCCAGCGAATTCACCAAATAATTCATGCGCGCGCGCGCATCGGGCGTATATCGGCTTTGCGGAAAGCGTGTCGCCAGTTCGCGAAATGCATCGAATGCATCTTGCGCTGCACGCGGATCGCGTTCGGTCATGTCCTTGGCCGATACATAGCCCATTATTCCGAGGTCGTCATTGAAGTTGATAAGCCCTTTCAGATAGTAGGCGTAGTCAACGTTTGGATGGTCCGGATGCATCTTGATGAAGCGGTCGCATGCGGCCAGTGCCTGGGCATTCTCGTTGTCTTTCCAGTAGGCATATGCGCTTTCAATCTGCGCCATTTGCGCATAACGGCCATACGGATAGCGCGATTCAAGTTTTTCGTAATAGCCAATAGCCTTCTGATAGTTTTTGCTTTGCAACTCGTCCTTGGCGGCACTGTAGATTTTGTCGGGACCCCAATCCTTGGTTTCATCGAAATTGGTGGCGCACCCGGAGACCAGCAACAGGCAAACAATCGCTAAACTATGTTTCATGTCAGAACCCATACAAAGTTTGCCGAATTATATAGAAAAGGTCTCTTGTGACCGGCTTCGTCGGGTCGCCGTTCCCGATGACTGTGCCGGCATGCGGCTTGATCAAGCTCTAACGCGGTTAATGCCGGAATATTCGCGCAATCGCTTGCAAGAATGGATACGAGCCGGATACATCAAGCTTGATGGTGCAGTTGCATCCGCGAAGACCAAAGTGTGGGGAGGCGAAACCGTGCTGGTCGCGTTACAGTCAATTCCGTCCAGCACTGAACACGCGGCAGAGGCGATTCCGCTGACCGTCGTATTCGAGGACGGGGATATCTTGGTGATTGATAAGCCGGCTGGCCTCGTCATGCACCCGGGCAGCGGCAATTGGAGCGGCACGCTGCTGAACGCCGTTTTGCGCCATGCGCCTGCGCTGGCCAGCGTCCCCAGAGCCGGAATCGTGCATCGCCTTGATAAGGATACGAGCGGATTACTTGTCGTGGCAAAAACTATTCCGGCCCAGGTTGATCTGGTGAAGCAGTTGCAAGCTCGTTCAGTCACGCGCGAATACATCGCACTTGTGCATGGCGTGGTGGCACGACAGGGCGTGGTGGATGCCCCGATCGGCCGCCATCCAATTCATCGCACCCGTATGGCAGTGGTTGCGCGTGGTAAGCCGGCTAAAACTTATTACTTTCCCATAGCGCACGGGCTAAATTGGTCGGAATTGCACTGTCGCCTCGAAAGCGGTCGCACGCATCAAATCCGCGTGCACATGAGTTCCGTCGGCCATCCGCTGCTCGGTGACCCGGTATACGGAGCCAGCCCGAAAAAACCTGCCGCGTTGCCTGATGCCGCCCTGCAATTTCCGAGACAGGCTTTGCATGCAGCACGCCTGGAGCTGATTCATCCGGGCAGCGGCAAAAAACTAGGTTGGGAATCACCGCTGCCTGCGGACATGGCCACGTTGCTAACAAACTTGAACGATGCTAAGTCAGCCTGAGGATTGGATTGTTCCGGATTGGCCGGCGCCCGCGCGCGTACGGGCGATGATCACCAGTCGAAATGGCGGATGCAGCATCGGGTCTTACGCCAGCATGAACCTGGGTTTGCAGGCCGGTGACAATGAGGCTAACGTCAATGCGAACCGCAGCATTTTGAGGCAATTTCTGCCAGCGGAGCCAAAATGGCTCAATCAGGTTCATGGTAACCGTGTTGTGCGTGCCGACATGATCGCAGTTGCTGCAGAAGCGGATGCATCGTTCACGTCGAGTGCTGATTGTGTCTGCGTGGTCTTGATTGCCGATTGCCTGCCTATTCTGATTTGCGAGCGTACCGGGAACCTAGTCGCGGTAGCCCATGCAGGCTGGCGCGGGCTTGTTTCCGGTGTGATTGAAAAGACTGTATGCGCATTGGAGACTGATCCCAAGGAACTGATTGCATACCTGGGCCCTGGAATCGGACCATCAGCATTCGAAGTGGGAGACGACGTGCGCGATGCCTTCCTTGCGGTTGACGCGGCCGCACAATATGCTTTTCAACCGAAAGACACTGCCGGCAAGTGGTGCGCCGATTTATTCGCGCTGGCAAGGCAGCGATTGGTTCGCCTTGGGGTAGCCGATGTGTACGGAGGTGGACTATGCACATATTCGGACCCGATGCGTTTTTTTTCACATCGCCGCGCAAGACCAGCCGGCAGGATGGCGGCACTCATCTGGATTGAAGACCGGCCGGCAGTCTAATGCGTGACCCGCTGGACACGTTCATTACGGTTTAGTATTGATCTCCTTGGGCATTAGCTTTCTCGTGAGCGGCAAAGCATGATTAACAGCACGATCCCAGGCTACGGGCATTTGAGTATTCCGGTTATTCATACATTGATGGCGTCCCTGCCGATCGCCCGATGAGCTCTTCAGCGGCCTCCCCTGACCAGGCACTGCAGGAAATCACCAGCGCCAATGCCGCGTTGCTTGAGAAATTCTTGCGTGATCTGCCGTCCGGGAATGCCGATATGACGGCGTTACTGCGCGCCTTTACCCATGCAGATAACGGTCAGCTGGCGAAGCTACAGGCTCTCCAGACTGCGCTATATCACGGCCACTTGTCGCTGTGGCATCAGTTAGCCACACCCGGAAATAACGGTGCATCCTTCGCTGGGAAAAGCGTTGATCCTTCTGACGCGCCCGAGTGGCAATTGCCTTTTTTCCAATATCTGCAGCAGGCCTATGTCCTGAATGCTCAGTTTCTTACCGAAGTCGGCGAGCTGGCTCACCTTGAGCCACACGCCAAGCGGCGGCTGCAGTTCCAGTTGCGCCAGCTTATCGACGCCATGTCTCCAAAGAATACGGCGGCGACTAACCCGGAAGTGATCAAGTTGGCCGCGCAAACCGGCGGAGGCAGCCTGGCGCAAGGCATGAAGTTGCTAGCGGGCGATATTGGCCGGGGCAGAATTTCGATGACCGACGAACAAGCTTTTGAGGTCGGTCGCAATCTCGCGATCACTCCCGGCGCAGTCGTGTATGAAAATGAGGTTATGCAGCTGATCCAATACGCTCCCGCAACGCAGGAAACTTACGAATACCCGTTGCTGATCGTGCCTCCGTTCATCAACAAATATTACATTCTGGATTTGCAGCCGGACAATTCATTCGTTCGCTTCTGCGTGGAACAGGGCCTTAACACATTCATCATATCGTGGCGGAACGTTACCCCGGATCTTGGGCAGTTCAGCTGGAGCGATTACGTTGAAAAAGGCGTACTCGCGCCGGTTGATGTCGTGAAAATTATCAGCGGTGCGACGCACATCAGCACGCTGGGTTTCTGCGTCGGTGGCACGCTATTGTCATGCGCGCTGGCGGTGATGGCCGCAAAAAAACAAAACGAGGTCGGGTCGCTGACTTTGCTGGCGACCATGCTGGACTTTTCCGACACCGGGGATATAAGCGTTTATATCGACCGCGAGTATGTCGAGCGAAGTGAGCGTGAATTCGGTGCATCCGGTTGCATGTCAGGAAGCAAACTCGCGAGCACGTTTGCGACCTTGCGCGCAAACGACCTGATATGGCATTTCGTCGTTAATAGCTATCTCAAAGGCAACCTGCCGCGCGCATTTGACCTGCTCTACTGGAACGCCGATGGAAGTAATCTGCCGGGCCGGCTTTATACCTACTACCTGCGCAACATGTACCTCGAAAACAATCTCAAAATCCCCGGTAGACTCATTGCTTCGGGTGTACCTATCGACCTCCGCGCGATCGACATGCCTGCCTATATCGTGGCGACCAAAGAAGACCACATCGTCCCATGGCGGACCGCTTATGCAAGCGTCAAATTGTTAGGGGGAAGTCCCGAATTTGTGCTCGGAGCAAGCGGCCATGTGGCGGGAATTGTGAATCCGCCTTCAAAAAACCGGCGGCACTATTGGCTCAACCCATCGGCTGATGTGGATCCGGACGCATGGCTCTCTGGTGCAACGCAGAAAGCAGGAAGTTGGTGGACCCATTGGGGAAAGTGGATTAGTTCTCGCTCCGGAGCACTGAGAGCTGCCCCGGCAACGCTTGGTAGTACACAATTCCCGAAGTTGGAAAGTGCGCCGGGCCGGTACGTGAAGGAAAAATCCGTTTAGCAGCACGCCCTGGGACAAAAAGAACACATTGAGGAGAAAAGCACATGGCAAAAAGAATCGTTCTGGTCACCGGAGGAATGGGAGGCCTTGGGGAATCGATTTGCACCAAAATGGCCGATCAGGGCTATCTAGTCGTGACGACATATTCCCCCGGAAACAAGAGTGCCGACGACTGGCTCGCCGGGATGAAGCAACGCGGTTACGACTTTCGGGCATATCCGACGGATGTCGCGGATTTTGACTCGTGTACCGCTTGTGTAAAACAGGTGCAGGCGAAAGTCGGGCCGGTCGACGTGCTCGTCAACAATGCCGGCATCACTCGGGACATGACCTTCAAGAAGATGACCAAGGCGGACTGGGATACCGTTATCCGCACCAATCTGGATAGCGTGTTTAACATGACTAAACAGGTACTGGACGGCATGGTTGAGCGCAATTGGGGGCGCGTTATCAATGTGTCTTCCGTAAACGCCCAAAAAGGTGCATTCGGACAAACCAATTATTCGGCTGCCAAGGCTGGCATGCACGGCTTCACTAAAGCACTCGCATACGAAGTTGCCCGCAAGGGCGTTACAGTCAATACCATTTCCCCGGGGTATATCGGCACGAAGATGGTGACAGCCATTCCGCAGGACATCCTCGATTCGAAGATCCTGCCCCAAATTCCGCTTAACCGGCTCGGCAAGCCTGAAGAAGTCGCTGGATTGATAATTTATCTAGCATCCGATGAGGCCGCTTTCGTCACGGGCGCCAACATTTCGATCAACGGCGGACAGCATATGTCCTGAGTACTCGCTCAGTCGCCCGCCTGTTATGACATGCAACTGACAACGGGTTGATTGCCCTTTTAAGTCATTGAACTGACGTTTTGCGCACCAATTTGAGGCAAAAAAACCCCGGTGGGTTACCACCGGGGTTGAACCTTTACCAAAGGAGGACCTTTAGATAAAGGGGGAGGAGCCTTCAATTCCTTACTTCGCAGTGCCTTTCACTGCCTCCGCAGTTGCCGCTGCTGCCGCCCGCACATTGGCATCTGCGTAACCGGCCGTCTGTCTGACAGCCTTGGAAATTCCTTCAATCACCGACTTGGTATTTGCCATTGCTGCTTTGGCAGCCACCGCCGTAGCTTCCTGCTGGGGTCCTGCAGAACCCTTCAGTGCTTCGTCCAGCAAGTCCATGACTTCTGCATTACTGCTAAGCAATGTCTGTTCCAGTAAGTTACCCAAGCTTCCGGAAGTCTGCCCGAAAATCTCATACACATTCCTGGAATAGCCGGAGACCTTTTCCGCGCCAGCACGCCATTGCTCGGTTGTCCATGCTGATAGCGCAGCTGGATCTCGTATTTCCGTGAGCCCCTGAGCTCTAGCGGGGGCTTCCTGCAACAAAGACTTCGTTGCTTCGACATTAAGCTTGAACAGCATCTCCCAAGTGCCGAACGCAATCATGAAAGTCTGCACCGCGGACTGGAGTTGTATCTTGTTCAGTGCGGCAAAATTAGGTGTGATTGGATTGATCATATAAGCTCCTAGTACGTATGAGGTATTGAACACATCATAAAATCAGACAGCAGCTGAAAATGATGCATTGCACCAAGTTATTTTAGGCGCCGGGTTTGTTACTGTCAATTTTTTTCTGCGGCAATGCAAAAGATGGTAAAACCTAATTTTCATGGGGTTATAATCCCGTCTCGCGCGCTGCCACAGAGCTATCGCTTTCCGAGACAACTATATGGGGTCACTTTTTCCTGACTGCACAAATGACTGAAGAAATTCGTCTGATCAAGAAGTATCCGAACCGCCGTCTGTACGATACCGCAACAAGCAGCTACATCACGCTGGCAGACGTAAAACAATTGGTGCTGGATCAAGTCATCTTCAGAGTCGTCGATGCGAAAAGCGAAGAAGACCTTACCCGCGCCATTCTTCTGCAAATCATTCTGGAAGAGGAAAGCGCTGGCGCCCCGATGTTCTCATCCGACATGCTTTCTCAGATCATTCGGTTCTATGGGAATGCGATGCAAGGAATGATGGGAAGCTATCTGGACAAAAACATCCAGACTTTTGTTGAAATCCAGCGCAGGCTCAAGGAACAAAGCATTCCAAAGTTCGGCGACAATCCGATGCTCAATGCGGAAGCCTGGAGTCAGTTCGTGAAAATGCAGGGACCAACGATACAGGGT
>JBJMWI010000159.1:0-40072 GCA_045810225.1 Burkholderiales bacterium | reverse complement strand
GATGTGCTGCATCGTGGGCATGTCACCTACCTCGCTGAATCGCGTGCATTGGGTGCGAATCTGGTTTTGGCCCTGAACTCTGACGCCTCGGTCAGGCGGCTCGGAAAGGGCCCGGACCGCCCGGTGAATACGCTCGCAGACAGGCTGGCGGTCGTCGCAGCGCTGGAAAGCGTCAGCATGGTGACCTGGTTTGATGCGGACACGCCGTTATCTCTGATTCTCGCTTGCCGCCCCGATATCCTGGTGAAAGGCGGAGACTGGCCGATCGAAAAAATCGTTGGAGCTACAGAAGTGCAGGCTTGGGGTGGAAAAGTCAGATCCATTGCCTTCCAGTTCCAAAACTCAACCACGGCTTTACTTTCCCGAATCCGCAATTCCTGATTGTGTCAGAGGAACCATTCATGTCTGCTCGCTTTACTTTTCTCCGCGATACGTGGCGCCTGATTAAGCCGTACTGGAAATCAGAGGAACGCTTCATCGCCTGGTTACTGCTTGCCTCAGTTGTCATATTGACCCTGGCGATGGTTTATATGAATGTGTTGTTCAATGATTGGTACAACTCGTTCTATAACGCACTTCAGGAGAAGGACAAGACTGGATTCTGGAAATTGATGGGTCGGTTCTGCATTTTAGCCACCATCTATATTGTCATGGCCGTTTACGAGTTCTATCTGAACCAGATGCTGCAGATTCGCTGGCGGCGTTGGCTGACCGACAATTATCTTTCCCAATGGCTCAGCGACCGTGCCTATTACCGGCTACAACTCAGCGGCAATCCTGCAGACAACCCAGACCAGCGGATTTCGGAGGACATGAAATTTTTTGTCGATCAGTCCCTGGAACTGTCCCTTGGACTCCTGAATGCAACTGTCACGCTCGGTTCTTTCGTGGGAATTCTTTGGGGATTGTCAGGACCGCTGGAAATTCCGCTTAATGGCAACACCGTCTCGATTCAGGGCTACATGGTTTGGGCCGCGCTCTTTTATGCCATTGTCGGCACCTGGCTCACGCACCACATCGGGAAAAAACTAATCGGCCTGAACTTCAGCCAACAGCGTTTTGAAGCCGACTTCCGCTTCAGTCTGGTTCGTTTCCGGGAAAACGCGGAAGGTGTTGCCCTGTACAAGGGAGAACCTGACGAATTTGTGGGTTTCCGCGCGCGTTTTGCAAGTGTCGTCGACAACTGGTGGCGGATTATGAAACGGCAGAAAATTCTCAACTTCTTCACCATAGGCTACAACCAGGCAGCGATCATCTTTCCGTTCCTTGTTGCCGGCAACCGCTATTTCGCGGGATCGATCCAGCTTGGCGGCCTCATGCAAATATCAAACGCGTTCGGTCACGTGCAAAGCTCTCTGTCGTGGTTCATCACTGCATATCCCACCTTTGCGACATGGAAAGCGACTTCCGACCGGCTGATCGGATTTCACAACGCGATTGAAAAAGCACGAGCGCAAGCCCGAGACAATTCAAGCGCGGAGCGTACGGTCGAGCAACAATCCGATATTCAGCTTGAAAATCTTGCTGTGGCCTTGCCGGACGCAAGGCCGCTTGTTGCTGCATCCACCCTCGACATCAAGAAGGGCGAAAGTCTGCTCATACGCGGGCCGTCCGGATCAGGCAAGAGTACGTTGTTCCGCGCCATTGCCGGTATCTGGCCCTACAGCAGCGGGCGTATTCGACTGCCCAAAGATGGCCGCATCCTGTTTCTTCCGCAAAAAACCTACCTGCCTATTGGTACCCTGAAACAAGTAACCGTCTATCCCTCGATGGATGCAAGTTTCTCGGACGAGGCGATAAAAAATGCGCTGAGCGAAGTCGGGCTGGCTCACTTGCGTGAGCGCCTCGATGAACAAGAGAATTGGTCGTTGCAGCTATCACCGGGAGAGCAACAGCGCATCGCCTTCGCCCGCGCCTTGCTACAACAACCCGACTGGCTGTTTCTCGATGAAGCCACGTCCTCGCTGGATGAGGAAGCCGAGCAAAAACTCTACCGCATACTGGAGGAAAAATTGCCGCGTACAACGGTGATTAGCATCGGCCATCGGTCAACGCTTCAGGCCTTCCATAAAAGCACGATTGAAATGAAGACCGACAATGCCGGCTTAAGAGTGCTCGCACCCGCGTAGATTTGTTCAGGGGGCCGGGCAATCGACGCTGCGTATGTCAGAGCCGGGATACGCGCCCCTCAGACCCGCCAATTCGGCGGTTTGCGAAGCGTTCAGATCGCGAAACAAAAACGCAGTCTGCGTTATTCTTTGTTCCCGCTCTCCCCACTGTGCCGATTGCACGCCTTTGGCGCGCAGCGCGGCAACATAGGTTTTCGCACCATCTTCGGTACGGAAGACCCCCAAGGAAGCACTGAAGCGCCATCGGCCAGTTTCCACTATCGGCAGATATTCGATGATTCCCAATTTGTTGAGTTCGACCGTCCGCTTTTCCAATTCTGATCTCGACGCAAGCGGGCCAATGTATACCCAGTAACTAGTTAATACCGGCACCTCGGTTTTGCGTGCGCGATCTGCGAACGTCAGCCTGTCGACTGCAGCCTGTGCCCTGGGGAGTTCGGCGGCACCAAAACTACCCCATTGCACACATGCGCCCGTTACCTTCGCCGCTCCTACGGCAACGGGGGCTGGCGCAGACACTGGTCGCGGCGGCAGAATTCGTATTTTGTCGGAATTGAACTGCTGGTTCACAATTTGTGCATCGGGATCCGGCAGCCATTCCCGCACGTAAATGACCGCGGCGACCGCCAGGTTTGCGGCGAGCAGCAGGAAGAATAACGACTTCACGCTTGCTCCATCGCGATACGCACCAGTCCCTCCAATACAAGCTTGTCTACTACGCGCACCGGCCGTCCAATATGGCGCGCAATCATTTCGCTGGTCCCGCCGCTGATGATCAGCTCGGGCGACTCATGCCCGGCAAGCAATAGCGCGTTTCGCATGCGTTCGACCGCACCGCACAGTGCCTGGATAGCTCCGCTGGTAATTGCATCTCTGGTGGTGCGGGGGAATACGACGAATTTCCCTTGCTGAGCCGAAAGCTTTGCGGTATTCGCCGCAAGCGCTTCGTGCATCAGCTCAAAGCCCGGAACGACAATTCCACCGATGAATTCGCCTTGCGCTCCCAACGCGTCAATCGTCATCGCGGTGCCGGCGTTGGCTACGACACAAGCACCGAAGCAAATGCCGCGGGCACCAATCAATGCCGCCCAGCGGTCCACTCCAAGTTGCGAGGGCTCATCGTAGTTGTTGAACACGCCCGCTTGCGAACGTACGCTGGAAGCCCAATGCGGCTCTGGTTTCCAACGCATGCACAGGGCGCGTAATTTCTGGCCGATGTGCTCTCCGGCCACATTGCCGATTACGATGGAAGACGGAGTAGGCAGTTCGGCCCACTGCGCATCAAGCGCATGGAGGTCAGCGTGCGCAGTCCAGCCGTCGTGGACAAACTTACTGCCATCGTGCATTGCCCATTTCACCCGGCTGTTGCCGGCATCGATCGCTAGTATCAACGTTGGCTTGACCTGTTATCGAAGACCATCTCAAGCCATACCGCGCAGACTTAATTCACCGCCGTAGAACTTGCGCACTCCGGTGCGGGTATGCAATAACAAAGCACCGTCGTCGCCGATACTTTGCACCCGGCCTTCGATCTCCGACTGGTCTGGCATTCGCATGCGTACCATTTTATCTTGATAGGCGTGCAGTCGGTTCCACTCTTCACTGAATGAAGCAAATCCGTCGGTGGAGAACCGGCGCAATACGCATTCCAGCTCGGTCAGAATTTCGGCGAGCAAGGCATTGCGTTCCGCGTGTATACCGATTTTTTCGAGATCCGCTGCCGGTTGATCGATGCGCTCTCGTACCGATGGTGCAAGACGAAGGTTCATGCCGATACCAATTATCGCGGTGGTCGGGCCCATGACGTCACCGGCAAGTTCAATTAACACGCCAGCAATTTTCAGATGTCGCCAAAGAACATCGTTTGGCCATTTCAGCATGACATCTGTTGCACCTTGATTTCTGAGTACACGCGCTATGGCAATGCCAACCACCAGGCTGAGCCCGCTTAGAAAGCCGGCTCCCTGATCGAAACGCCAAAGCATCGAGAAGGTCAGCCCGCCGCCAAGACTTGAGTACCAAGGGCGGCCCCGGCGGCCCCGCCCCTGCGTCTGTAGTTCCGTGGCCAGCACACTGCCCGAGCGCGCACCGCTCATTGCATGGTGGAACAAGTCGGTATTGGTCGAACCGGTCTGGTCGACTATCTGTATATCGAAGCGCGGGGCGTGAGCACCCAGGTGCCCGTTGACACGTTCGCGCACTAACCATTGCACAGACGTGCTGAGCCGGTAACCTCGACCGTGGATTTTGTCTAATACAAGACCGAGTGCCTCCGCATCGGTAAGGGCGTTCGATACCGAAGCCCGTGAAATACCCAGAATGCGTCCCAGAGCCTCGCCGGAATGAATTTCGCCATCGTCCAGGAGCCGCAAAACTTCGAGTGTATGCGGAGTCAAAATAAAATCTGTTTGCCGTTTCGGTCGCCACTATACCGCAAGCCAGGCGGACAACAGGACGGCCCAGGCAACCGTTTCCCTCATCCAACGTGCCTGACATAGGCAGATTTGCGCCGATCTAAGGTTTTTCTAGATCGTGGCAAGACTGTGCAAAATCGTGGCGGCGGGCGCCAAACCGATTATTTACCGGCACCCATGCCAGTATGTGAACTTATGCAATTGGAATCCACCTAAGCCGATGGCACTTCCCCGTGCTTCTATACCTCAGAACATCAACATTAAAGGAAATGTCATGAAGAAAATCCTGTTGGCATTTGGACTAATGGCGGCGATGCTGTCGTCAGGCGCGATGGCCCAGAGTATGAAGGGTTTGATGTTTGGCGGTCTGGCTGGGTTCGTCAAGCCGCACGGGTCGGACAATGATTCGGGCTTCGCCATCGGCGGACGGCTTGGCCAACCGATCCAAGGCGGTGTTTCCTGGGAAGCCGATGCCACGTTCACTATCGCCGATGGCGAATTGGGTAACGAACATGACTATAAAATCAATTCTCTAGCAGGCTATGCCGTCTATCGCACCGAAGGTGACATCCATATAAAGGCCAAGCTTGGCGTGGCCTATTGGGATGACAATCTGGACCACGACACCAGCCTGTCCGCGGGTATCGGCCTTGGTTTTCGAATGGGACGAGGTCAGCTAGATGTCGAGTACACCCAAATCAACAGTTACGTTGATTACTTTACCGTCAGCTACATGCTGCCGTTCTAGAAGCTCAGTAGGTCAAGTGCTTAAAAGGAGCCCGCACGATTTATACCGTGCGGGCTTTGTCTTTTGTACCGGCCATGCCTGGCCGGAGACACTAGCTTAGCTGAGTGCGTGGCCGACCGCGTTTACATACAGTGCGTAGATCGACGTGCTGCCGCACATGAACAATCGATTGCGCTTGGTGCCGCCAAAAACAAGATTGGCGATAACTTCTGGCGTATGCAAGAACGCAAGCAGCGTACCGTCCGGATGATGTACGCGCACACCGTTGGTATCCATGCCGCCCCAACCCCAACCGCACCAGACATTGCCATCCGTGTCGCAACGGATCCCATCCGTAAAGCCTGGCGCAAAGTCCGCGAACACCTTTGGGTTGGACAGTGCAGTGCCTTTAACGTCGAACACAATGATATTGGCAGGATTGCCCGGACCGTCTGTTGCACCGGTATCCACGACATAACAACGCTTGAAGTCCGGTGAGAAACAAATCCCGTTTGGCCGGCGCATGGGGCCTTCCGCCGCGACCGTAACTTTGCCCGCCGGATCGATGCGGTAAACGCGTGTGGGCAATTCGAATTCTGCCTTGTGCCCTTCATACGGTCCCATGATGCCGTAGCCCGGATCCGTGAAGTACAAGGAACCGTCGTGGTGAGTCGCCACATCATTGGGAGCATTGAGCTTCTTGCCATCGAAGTTGTCGCACAGAACGGTCCAGGTTCCATCGTATTCACGACGACGAACGCGGCGGGTGTCGTGTTCGCAGGCGATCAGCCTCCCCTGATTATCGCGGCCGTGGCCATTCGAATACCCGGACTCCGTCTGATATACGCTGACGTGGCCATCATCCTCGTTCCATCGCAGTACGCGGTGGTTCGGTATGTCGCTCCACAACAGCGAACCCCAATCGCCCATCCACACCGGACCTTCGCACCAAAGTGCGGCATCATTGCCGGAGCCGTGCCAGATGCGCTGCAACGTTGAATTACCCTGACGCCCGGTGAAGCGCTTGTCCTTCACTTCGAATGCTGGTTCCGGGTAAGTGACGGTTTCGTTGCCGGTCCAATCACGATCGCGACCGAATTTATCGGTTGCCGCAAAAGCCGAGCCTGCGGTTGCAGCGACCGCTGCAGATGCGGCAGCCGTTGCCAGAAAACTGCGTCTGCTCAATACAATTGATTTTTTTTCGTCCGCCTTGGTTATTTTGGCGGAAGCCTGTTCTTCTGCTGGTTCCATATGTTTCTTCCTCTAAGTTTAGGTTTGTCATTTCACCCTATGTTTGGGCTTGTCATTTGACCCTATGTTTTGGGTAACTACGGCGGGGTGAGATTATTGACGCCGGAACAGTTACGTGGATTATTTTACAGTTTCCTATTTGTCGCCGTTTTAGCTACTGGTAAAGCAGTCAGATAAGAAAGCCCGCACGCCGTCTGTGCGGGCTTGTTTTTCAGCGCAGAAGACTAGCCGCCTATGTCGTGCAACAGTTTCTACGTGTCTCTAGTACAGCAGAGTTTGTGGCACCTCGAGCTCAGCCGGGGGACGCACCTTGAGTCGCTGTGTAGACGGCGTAAATCGACTGGCTTGCAATCATGAACAACCGGTTGCGCTTGGGACCGCCGAAGGTAACGTTGCCGCATATTTCCGGCAGCCGAATTCGCCCGAGTAGCTTTGCCTCCGGACTCCATACCGTGACCCCACTGTAGCCTACAGCCCGGCCGGCATTGCTTGCACACCAAAGATTGCCGAACACGTCGGCACGGAAGCCATCCGGACCGCAATGCACGCCATCGACCTTGCAGTCGGTGAACACCTTCTGATTTGACAGCTTGTTGTCCGATCCGACATCCAGGACATGGATATCGCCCTTGCCGGCCGGCCCGGTGCTGGAGACGTACAGTTTCTTGAAATCCGGCGAGAAGCACAGGCCATTGGGGTTCGGTACCTTGTCGTCGACAATCACCGCATCGAGCCGGCCGCTTGGATCCAAACGATAGACCTGCGTGGGCAACTCCTGCCTCGTATCGCTGACACCGACGGGCTGCCCGACTTTGTTGTTGAGCTTGCCTTTCGCGTTGCTCTTGCCGCCTGCCGGATCGGGGGTGCCTTCGTAAAGTTGCGCCCCGTACGGCGGGTCGGTAAACCAGATGCTGCCGTCCGGGTGCGGGACGACATCATTGGGCGAGTTCAGCCGCTTGCCCTTGTAGGAGTCGGCGAGCACCGAGATCGAGCCGTCAAGCTCGTAGCGCACGACGCGCCGCGTCAGATGCTCGCAGGAAAGTTGCCGGCCCTGGAAGTCGAACATATTGCCGTTGCTGTTATTGGTATTCCCACGAAACACGGACACGTGGCCGTCGTCCTCGATCCAGCGCATTTGCCGGCTGTTGGGAATGTCGCTCCAGAGCAGATAGCGTCCTTGGGAGTTCCACGCCGGCCCCTCGGCCCACAGTGCTCCGGTCCACAGACGTTGAATGGGTGCGTTCGGCTGTGCTAGCCCATTGAAGGACGGATCGACCGCGAGGACGTCCGGATCCCAGAAATACACGTTCGGCGGGGCATTCGGGCCGAAATCCCGCGGCGGGGTGGTGACCGTGGTCACATTGGGTCCCTTCTCCTGGCCCAGTGCAACCCCCGCACTCAGCGCAACGGCACCCGCGCTCAGGCCTGCAAGGAACCGGCGGCGGCCAACACCCGTCGTTGGTTCCTGTTGCTCGGTTTCGCCGAGATCAAATAGCTCCTGCTTAGTTGTGGTAGTCATCCCCTTGCTCTCCTCATTATTGACATTGAGATTGTTGACACTGACAACCCGCGCCAAATATCGACGCGGGCCCCGCGCGCCCGACACAGTCGCCTCGTTCCATCGAGGTGCAGTTCAGGCGCATAAAAGCAATTCGAAGCTTCCCGGTCCACTGCGGTTTTGTCGCGATCGTAGTGGCACGCGGCGCCGCTCAGCAAGCTAGTAACCAATCGTTGTTCTTGCGCCGCTAGCTTTCTTAAGCATAACTAAGCGAATTTCCCAGGTTCACCCAGCATCTGAAGCGAATCCCGGACCTTAATCTCATGACATGCTCCTTGCAACCGTTCTCAATCCGAGACGCCTCCATGGATTAAGATGCCACATCATTCCGGAGCGCCAAATGAAATTCGTCAGCCAATTGTTGTCTACGCATCTCAAGCGTTATCCCGCAATGCAGCTTGCAGATATCTACAAGTTATTGCACCAGGCTGCGTTGGGACCGGGGCACGCCGTTGACAATCCTGTTGCGGCGCGCAACCGCTTGCAACAGGAGGTTGCGGGCTTGGGCGACGGACCCGCAGAGCCGGTACGGGATATCATTTCGCCGGATGGCCGGCTCGCTCGTGTTCACCTGAGAAGTTTTATGGCTGCTAATGGGGATTTAGACGTGCTACATCTGGCCTTCGTCGAAACCGCAAACAGCTATCCGGCCTCGCCCGACAAGCTGGCGAAATTTTGTGGCTGCCTTGGCGACCTTGCGGCGGCTGGCGGCATACCATTCGCACGAGAAGATGTTGTCGCATATTTCGAAAAAATCGCGCAGGACCACTATCCGGTAGTTCATCATTCAGCGGCCTTCCGCGACGCGTATCACCCTGCGTATCGCGTCATTGCGGTCGATCTACTGCAAGAATAAATAGCGGAATAGAGAGGAAGTGTTATGACAGGACCGCGCATTACCGACGTGCGGGCATATCCGACTTCGTTTCCGGTCAATCCGAAAGACAGCGTAACGCTGGGCATCGGCCGCGCCGTGAAGCGCGATGCGGTGATCGTCAAGGTCTCGACTGAAGATGCGCTGATTGGCTGGGGCGAAGCACATCATGGACGATGCCCCGGCGCTGTCGCACACCTGGTCAACACGACGATGCGGCAACTGGTAATGGGCCAGGATGCCAACGACATTACCGGCATCTGGAAAAAAGTCTACGACAAGCAGCTCGCCAGCCATGGCATGGGCGCCGGGGCCTGCCTTGCACTTTCCGGCATTGACATGGCGCTTTGGGACATCCGCGGCAAGATGCTCAAGCTGCCTTTGTATCAATTGCTCGGCGGCCGGTCGAGGCCGATCCCGGCCTATGCGGGTGGCGTATCGCTGGGCTATCAGGATCCCGCAGCGCTTGCCGAGGAAGCGCAGCCCGTTGTGCGGGCAGGCTACAAGGCGATCAAACTGCGCATCGGGGATACGGTGGCGCGCGACATCGAGCGGGTTGCCATGGTCAGGAAAACTTTCGGCAGCAAACTGGTCATTCTGTCCGACGCCAACACCGGCTATACCGTAGCCGATGCGCGCGCGGCAATGCCGGCGCTGGATGAACTCAATGTCGGCTGGCTCGAGGAACCCTTTCCCGCACATGATTACCGCTCATATCGTGAAGCGGCCCGCTATGGCCGACTGCCGCTAGCAGCTGGTGAAAACCATTACACGCGTTTCGAGTTCAACCGGGTCATTGAGGATGGTGCCATCACGATCCTGCAGCCCGATCTTTCCAAAACCGGCGGCATCACCGAAGCGCTGCGCATTGCCGCATTGGCATCGAGCTGGAAATTGCCGATCCATCCGCACACCTCCATGACCGGACTCAACATGGCCGCTACCGTTCATTTCCTCGCAGCCATCGACAACGGCGGATATTTCGAGGCAGACATATCGAAGAACAATCTGTTTCGCGACAAGCTGGTTTCGAAGCCTTATGAAATCGACGCCGATGGCAACGTACTGCCGCTGGAAGCTCATGGTCTCGGTATTGAGCTGGACGAAGCATTTCTGCAGGCCCATCCGGTTATTGAAGGGCCGGCCTATGTCTGACCATGAAATCCGCCACGGCTGACGGCGTCGAACTCGCGCGCAGGGGAACGGTTGCTGTTGTCATACTCAACCGGCCCGAAGTGCTGAATGCCGTCAACGTCGCGATGCGTGAAACGCTGATCAACCTGCTGGGCGAACTCAATCAAGATGATGCAGCACGCGCCATTGTCATCACCGGCGCCGGCGAGCGGGCGTTTTGCTCGGGACAGGACCTGGACGAGACTTCAAAATACGGGGTGGGCGATGTCGATGCCTGGCTCACACGGCAGCACGCGATGTACGCTGCCGTGCGCGACCTGAACAAGCCCTGCATCGTCGCGTTTAACGGCACTGCTGCCGGCGCCGGATTCCAGATCGGCCTGTGTGCTGATCTTCGCGTTGGCTATCCGGAAATGAAACTGGGGCAGCCGGAAATCAAGGCCGGCCTCGCCAGCATCGTCGGCTCCTACTTGATGAGCCTGCATCTGGGACTGTCCAGAAACTTGGAACTATCGCTTACTGGTGATCTTATTTCGGGCGCAACCGCTCACGCGATGGGCATTCTGAACCACCTCGTACCGAAACAAGACGTGCTGGAAAAATCATGCGCGGTTGCCGCAGCCATGGCAACGCTGCCTCCAACAGCCTTGCGACTCACCAAACAACGCTTTCGCAAGCTCACGCAAGGCGGCTTCGAAGCCGCACTGGCCGACGCCAAAATAGCTCAGAAGGAGGCGTATGCCAGCGGGGAACCCCAGGCGGCCATGGCGCGATTCCTTGCAGCCCGCAAACAATAACGCGACTGTTTACGACGCACGACTGACATTAACTGAGCGAACCATGCGCGGTGCATTTTCGGGTTTTTGCTACATCGCATTTGTGCTGTTGTGCATAGTTTGCGGAAGCCACGAGCCGGCATTGGCGCAGGACTATCCTAGCAAGCCGATCAGGATCATCGTCCCCTACCCGCCCGGCGGATTCAACGATACTTTGGCGCGCACGCTCGGGCACAGGCTCACAGAGAAGTGGGGCCAGCCCGTGATCGTGGACAACCGTCCCGGCGCGGGCGGCACCATCGGCACCAACATTGCAGCGAAAGCTTCACCTGATGGCTATACGCTATTGATCGCCTCTTTTGCATTCGCCGTAAATCCCGCCCTCTATACTTCATTGCCTTACGACCCGGACCGCGATTTCGCGCCGATTGTACTGGCCGCAACCACGCCAAACCTCCTGGTCGTGAATCCCCAGCTGCCGGTACAGTCCGTCAAGGATCTTGTCGCTTTTGCGAAGGCAAATCCCGGAAAGTTGAACTACGCTTCAGCAGGCAACGGCTCGTCGAACCATCTTTCGATGGAGTTGTTCAAGATGCTAACCAGGATAGACATCGTCCACGTCCCATACAAGGGCAGCGCGCCGGCCGTAAACGATCTGATGGGCGGTCAAGTAAACCTGATGTTCGACAATGCGCCAAACGTGCTGCAACAGGTCAAGGCGGGCAAGCTGCGTGCACTGGCCGTATCAAGCAAGCAGCGTTTACCCATCGTCAAGGACCTGCCGAGCGTTGCAGAGGCCGGCGTGCCCGGCTTCGACGTATCAGTATGGTTTGGCGTTCTGGCTCCGGCGGGTACGCCGCGCGCTGTCATACATCGACTCAACACGGAGATCAACGCCATTCTTCAGCTTGCGCAAATCCGGCAAGACTTTACCAACCAGGGTGTCGAACCCGCCGGAAGCACACCGGAGGAATTTGCCTTGTTCATTGCCGCCCAGAAGACGAAATGGTCCAAAGTGGTCAAGGAGTCAGGCACGAAAGCCGAGTGAGGTTGAACGGTAGATCGTCACTCAGGCACAAATCACGGGGCGTATGAAACGTAGCGCATCGGCCCTCCCGCGCAGCATCACCAGGTATACCGTACCGTGTACCGCACCACTGCTTCGCCATCCGCGGCGACCGTTACTGGAAAATGAACAGTGCGCGAATCCTGCTTTTCGTACGCCTGGTTCGCCTGCATGATTTTCCAGTTAGTCCAGCGGTACAGGTTCTCTTTGACAATGACACGAACCGCTTCGTCTTTGCGGTTGCGGATCTTGACTTCAATTTCTTCAGTCATGGTATTGCGGTTGGAGTCCACTTTAAAATCGACCTGACGGCGCTCGCCAACCACGTCAAACGCGCTTCCGAGTTTTAGTAGCACTGTCTCGTTCTTCGACGTGTGGTCAATGCGATCTTCCCCGATAAACTCGAGGCTGCCATCTGAAGTGTCGAGTTTTGCCACGCGTACCCGCCCAGACGGTAGCGGCACTCCCATGCCTTCTTCGGAGCGATTCCTGAACGACAAGTAGGTGTCGACCTTCTTGTTGCCGGTGTTGCCATAGTTACGGTCAGTCATCAGACCACCGCCATACCATTGACCCGCTTGGCCGTAGTACACCAGCGTCCTGTCGCAGGGGACGCCAGCCACCTTCGGGAACAACTCAATTTGCTTGGTGGAATTGTCTGGCAGCGTACTTGGCCGCCCAAGGGTGTACAGGTGATATTCGAAGAAGGCTTTTTCAACGAAATTCGCTTTCTCTTCGGCGGCATCGGCCAAGGCCCGCTTCGCCATCATCGGCGCGTTTGCAACCTGGTAATCGGCGCGATGCACGTCGCCAGCCACGAGCTTGATTTTCGCGTCTGGATAACTGCCACCAGATTGATTCAGGATGCTGACCCAGGCGCCTATGTCGAGCTTGCACGAGCCGGCATCCTTGCCTTCTGCAAAAGTCAGGTTGTAATCCGCCCACCACGTCATGCCAGCGGTCTGGTAAGCAACGCGCGCTTTGTGTGTTGCGGCTTTGCCGGCAATGACGTCCCATGCCAGCGTGGGTCGCGTTATGAGTCCGCCCGGAAGCGACGGCAGTTTCACGCCCGCGTTGTAAGGCAGCGTACGAACCGACCCGTCGCTCTCTCTGATGACCATGCCGCCTTGTGTCGAAAGCAACTTGCCTTCCAGTGTCTCGATCTGGTTGCCTACCATGCGCTCGACTGAAACATCGCGATCGATATAGCGCGTCAACAACTTTTCCGGACTGACCAGGTCGAACTGGAAATTCTGCTCGATGACTCGCGTACCGGCCGGGTCCGTGAGCGAGGAAAACGATACGCTGGTCGGATCAATAAGGCCTGCAACATCGGTGAAGCGCACCGCGTTGTGTCCGGCCTTGAAGACCATGTCGCGTTCGTGACGCACGGTCGCATAGCCCGGTAGACTATGACCGCCTCCGCCGTTTCGATATTGATCAGGTGATACCGCGCCGGGTGTCATGGTGCTGTAGATGGTCAAGGAGTGGGTATCTTCTTCGGCAAAAGCCGCAATTGAGGCAGTCAGTGCCAACAAGGCAAACGGGGCACGCACAAAACGTTTAAACACGGGCATTCCTTTCCGGTGAGTTTAATTTGCATACCTGTAAACGCTCTTGTCCCGGAAACGGGGTTAATAATGACTGAAATGTTCGCGCTGACGTCCGATAAATCGCGGCCCGCCAGGCATTTCATTAGCATAAATATGCTCAAACTGGCTTGTACCGCGGCCCTGGCGTCTTTGCCGTTGGTCGCACTGGCTCATCTACTTGACGGCTCCCCGGACCCTTTGCCGCGCTGGGTGCCAATCGCGGGCTTGATCATTGTCGGCATCATGGGCGGTACGGTCGGTTTCGCCATCAGCAAGCATCGCGCGTCGATGGAAAAGAAAAAGAAGCAGATACTCCAGCGGGCGGCGAAAGCGGGCGCTGCCCAAGCGAATGAGTCGCCTCCCGCTGAAACACGATGACAATGGAACTTCTGCAAGACACAGCGACTCAGACTTGCTCCGTTTGATTCGGAGGGAGATAGGCCAAAGCGCACGGATCGTTTCCCTGCCGTTTCGCAGTCTCCTCTAGCCCAGTAGGCCTATCGGCCTGGACCTGACTTTTCACCACGAACTTCCGACGAGGCATTAAGATTGCACCCTGCCTTGCACTTGCACGGCCTCGTTCTCAATCCTATTTATCAGCCAGCGTGAACAAACCAGTAACCAGCGACAAGGCACAGCCACACTCCCCCGCCCAAGTCACCAACTTCATCCGCAATATCATTGAATCCGACCTAGCGCACGCGCAGTCTCCGACGCGCACCTGGGGCGGCAAGCCTGGGCCGGCCTCCGCCCATACCGGTATGCCGGCGGATCCGGCCGCTATCCGCACTCGCTTCCCACCAGAGCCAAATGGCTATCTGCACTACGGTCATGCCAAATCCATCTGCCTTAATTTTGGACTGGCGTTGCAGTACGGGGGGCGCTGCCATATGCGCTTTGACGACACCAACCCGGTCACCGAAGAAACCGAATATGTGGACTCCATATTGGATGCCGTTAAATGGCTCGGCTTCGACTGGGGCGAACATCTTTATTACGCATCGGATTATTTCGATACTCTGTACGATTTCGCCGTGGCCTTCATCAAGCACGGCCTGGCTTATGTCGACAGCCTGACCGCGGACGAGATGCGCGAATACCGCGGCACGCTAACCGAAGTCGGACATTCAAGCCCGTATCGCGAACGCTCGGTCGACGAGAATCTTGATCTGTTCCGGCGCATGAAAGCCGGCGAGTTTCCGGATGGCGCGCACGTGCTGCGCCTGAAGATCGACATGTCTTCGCCGAATATCAATTTACGCGATCCCGTGATCTATCGCATCCGGCATGCTCATCACCATCGTACCGGCGACAAGTGGCGCGTTTATCCGATGTATGACTACACGCATTGCATTTCTGATGCGCTCGAGAACATCACCCATTCGCTGTGCACGCTTGAATTCGAAGACCATCGCCCGCTTTACGACTGGGTGCTGGAAAGACTCGCAGAATTCGGGCTGCTCGCCAAGCCATTGCCGCATCAGTACGAATTCGCCAGGCTGAATCTGTCCTACGTCGTGCTCTCCAAGCGCAAACTGATTCAATTGGTCGAAGAAAAGCATGTTGACGGCTGGGATGACCCTCGCATGCCCACGCTTGTCGGTGCCCGTCGACGCGGGTTCACCCCCGAAGGATTTCGCCTGCTAATGGACCGTATCGGCGTATCGAAATCGGATTCGTGGATCGACATGAGCGTTTTGGAAGACTGCATGCGCGACACGCTAAACGAGACGGCACAACGGCGCATGGTCGTGCTCGATCCCGTCAAGCTTGTCATTGACAATTATGCAGTGGACACAGAAGAGCAATGCGAAGCGCCCAACCACCCGCAAAAGCCCGAGTGGGGCAAGCGCAATCTGCCGTTTTCGCGCGAACTCTGGATCGAACGGGAGGACTACATGGACGTGCCGGCCAAGGGTTATTTCCGCTTATTCCCGGGCAACCAGGTTCGCCTGCGCTACGGTTTCGTGCTCAAATGCGTGGGTGCGGACAAGGATGCAAATGGCATGATTACGGCAGTGCACTGCGAGATGCTGCCGGACTCCAAATCTGGCACGCCGGGCTCCGATCGCTACAAGGTCAAAGGCAATATTCATTGGGTATCCGCGCGCCACGCTTATCAAACGGATGTGCGGCTTTATGACCGGTTGTTTGCCGTCCCTCATCCCGGATCGGAGCGCGATTTTGTGGCAGACCTGAATCCCGCTTCCAAAACAATTGTCCGCGCGTATTGCGAAATGTCACTTAAGCAAGCGAAACCAGAGGATCGCTTCCAGTTTGAGCGTCACGGCTATTTTTGCGCGGATCGCAGCGATTCGAGCCCTGGTGCGCCGGTATTCAACCGTACCGTTACGCTGCGCGATTCGTGGGGGAAGCCACCGGCATGAACTCTGTGTCGCAGGAGGCGGAGCAATCTCCACGAACATGGCATCCCGGCATCGCCATTTGGCTGACGGGCGTGGTTCATATTTGCGCAATCGGACTGCTTCTCGCGCAGCCACAGTGGTGGCGATCGATCGTGAGCGCCATTGTTCTGAATCATGTCCTGCTCGCGCTGATCGGGCTATGGCCGAGAAGTCGCCTGCTGGGCAGCAATATGCTGCGGCTGCCGGACGCTGCAATCAAACGCGGAGAAATAGCAGTGACGTTCGACGATGGTCCGGACCCGGACGTTACGCCAAAGGTGCTGGATATTCTGGATGCCTATCGTGCAAAAGCGAGTTTTTTCGTGATTGCCGAGAAGGCCGCGAAACATCCCGCGCTGGTGCGTGAGATCGTCAAGCGCGGACACAGCATCGAAAACCACAGCCGCAGGCATTCAAGCTGCTTCGCGCTGTTCGGCTGGTCTGCGCTCAAGCAGGACGTCGGAACAGCGCAGGAAATAATCAAGCGCATTACCGGACGCTCACCTGCTTTCTTTCGTGCCCCCATGGGATTCCGCAACCCGATGCTCGATCCGGTAATGGCCGCCATGGGGCTGCGCTATACGGCATGGACGCGCCGTGGCTTCGACACGGTGACGCGGGATCCGGCAGCAGTATTGCGGCGCCTTACCCGCAATCTATCCGCTGGAGATATTCTTTTGCTTCATGACCGGCCCTGTCTTGATGAGCAGCCGATTGCGCTGGAGGTGCTGCCACCGCTGCTTGAGCAAATCGCAGCCCGAGGGTTACGGCCGGTATCCTTACCGCTTGCCATGCATTGATGCAATCCCAAACGACCCTGATTGAAGCCGTATCCAGGCCTTACCTTGCGGCCGGACACTGGCCCTATTATTTTGCGCGCGCCAAGCTGACTCACGATCCCATATACCTGACATTGCTGCGCTCGGGTCGTTTTTCGGATGGCTCGCGGGTACTCGATCTGGGCTGCGGCCACGCTTTTCTGGCCGCGCTGATGCTGACAGCGCGCAAGCATTATGAGTCGGGTCTGTGGCGTGCCGACTGGATAGCGCCACCGGCTGATTTACAATTCATCGGCATTGATTCGCAAAGCCGCGTTGTAACACAGGCGAAAGCTGTGCTGGGTGATCGCGTGGCCATTCATGCAGCGGATTTATCCGAGGCGCCGTTGCCGCAGGCGGATGTAGCGGTCGTAATCGATGTACTGCAGTGCCTGAAAGCGGACGCTCAAGTCACATTGCTCAAAAAAATCGCGCGCGCGCTGTCCGGGGGCGGATTACTGGTGATACGCGTGCCGGATGCTGCAGCGGGATGGCGCGCTCGTTTCGGCAAGGCTTCCGATCGGTTCGGAATCCCATTGTCCAAGCGCGCATTTGCGACCTATCATCACCGGACGCTCCGCGAGTGGCTGCAGCTGCTCGAGTCGCTGGGATTTGAGCCCAGCGTAGATCCGACACGGCAAACGTTCGCCAATATGGTGCTGTGGGCAAAGGCGCCACAAACTTGAGCATGGAGAACCAACGCCGCACAATGCCATCTCATCGGGGGTTCGGCGTGCACGAGATTGAGCTACCGGATTTCAAATACCGCCGCAGCGCCATCTGGACCCAAAACCGCTGGCTGGTATACGCTTGCCTGGTCATCTGCGTTTTGCTGCTGATTCTCGCCAGTCGTTTGCACCTGCCGGCGCAATTAGCGTGGACGGCGGGTACGGTAGCCGTCAGTCTGATCGCGTTGACGGTTGTTCGTGTGGTGCGAGCGCTGCACATGCTCTATCGCTGTCCGAATTGTGGCGTATTGCCCTATCGCATACTGACGGAATACAAGTGTGGCGGCCTTGGGCCGGCACGCGCAAATTTCATGAGCCCGCGCAACTGTCCCCAGTGCGGAACGCAGATACGATAAGCTTTTAGCGCAGGTCCTTCGACACCTCCTTTCTTCTCCGCCCAACCATCATGGACCGATCCCCTCTTCCGCCTACGCTCAGCGGACACACGGCCTTCACGAAACTGCTCGCGCAGGAAGGCGTGACACATTTGTTCGGCAACCCGGGCACGACCGAGCTCGCGATCATGGAAGCAATGTCCCAGCAGTCCGACATTGCTTACGTACTGGGACTACAGGAATCCGTTGTGGTCGGAATGGCCGATGGCTATGCCCGTGCATCGAACCAGCTTGCAGCCTGTAACGTGCACGTTGCACCGGGGCTAGGCAATGCCATGGGCGCGCTCTACAACGCAAAATTTTATGGCTCGCCGGTGCTAATCACGGCAGGCCAGCAGGAACAGGGGCACGGCTTGATGGAACCGATGCTCTATGACCCGCTCGTTCCAATCGCTCAGCCGATGGTGAAGTGGGCAGTCGATGTCGCCCGCGTGCAAGACCTGCCGCGCATCGTGCACCGCGCCGTGAAAGTGGCGCTGACACCTCCGACCGGCCCGGTGTTCATTAGCCTTCCGGGCGATATCCTCGATGCGCAAGCGCCGCTAGAGCTCGGCCATCCCACGCGCGTCGATGCCGAAGTCCGGCCCTCGGACTCCGCGCTCGAAAAGCTGGCTGACCGGCTGCTTGCAGCACGTAACCCGGTATTGATAGCCGGTCATGAACTCGCGACGCGCGACGCGCTGCAGGAAGCGGCGCAGCTTGCGGAAATTCTCGGCGCGGCGGTCTGGCAGCAGACCGTCCCGTATGCCGCGCATTTTCTGTCCGAGCATCCCGCCTTCGTGGGTCAGCTCACGCGCAGCCAGATACAGGTACGCGGTTGGCTGCAGCCGTATGATCTGCTGGTTTGTCTTGGTGCCGACGTCCTGCGCATGTCGGTGCATAACCCGGTCGACGCGCTTCCAGATGGCATGCCCATCGTGCAGATTTCAGAACGCGATTGGGAACTCGGTAAAAATTATCCGACGGACATCGCGATCAATGCCAATGTGAAGCAAACGCTGCTCGCATTGAATTCAGTCTTGCGTACGCGCATGAGCGCCGCGCAGAAGGCCAGCGCGTCCGCAAGGCTCGCGGAAATCGCCAAAAACAATTGGAGCGTAAAGCGCGCAAAAGCATGCGAAGACGCGGCTAAACTGGAATCCACGCCGCCAATGGATCCGAAAGTCCTGATGATGCGCATTGCCGAAGCACTGCCGCGCGACGTCGTCGTGGTCGAAGAAGGACTCACCTCGACATTTCCGCTGCTTAATTTTCTGCCGCTGCGCGATCATCAAGGTTTTTACGGTCTCGCTTCCGGCGGCATTGGCTTCGCAATGGCAGGCGCGGTGGGTATCAGCATTGCCTTGCCGGACCGTCCCGTTGTTGCCATTGTCGGCGATGGCAGTGCGATGTACAGCATCCAGGCACTGTGGACGGCCGCGCATTTGAAGCTGCCGATCACTTATGTAATTCCCAATAACCGCGGCTATCGCATATTGAAAGAGCGACTGGTCTCGTTTCGCAAGACGGACAAGTTCGTCGGCATGGACATCGAAGATCCTGCAATCGATTTTGTGGCGTTGGCGCAGTCAATGGGTGTGCCGGCTCGACGCATAACTGACTCGCATGATATAGGCCCGGCATTGCGGGAGTCTTTGGCGAGCGGCGGACCAAAGCTGCTCGATGTCGGCGTTGCGAATGGATTTGGAAGTTAAGCATCGTTCAAGCCACTGGTATTCTGACTACAAGATTTCCGGATAACGCATTTCCGCCTTACGCGTCGATATCGGAAGCGCACAGAAGGGGAAACATGAAAATCGGATTCATCGGTGCAGGCTTCATCGCCCGTTTTCAATCGGTCGCCATTCACCAGGTGCGCGGCCTGGAAATCGCCGGCATTCTAAACCGGCGTGGCGCGCCGGCACTCGCGCAATTCTGCCGCGAACATCAACTCGGCGATGCACACTTGTACCAGACCATCGCAGAGCTTGCCAATAAAGTCGATGCGATAGCCATCTACGTGCCGAACTACTGCCGCGTAGAAGTCATGGAGGAAATTGCCGCCGCGGTCAAGTCAGGCGCGGAGTTGAAAGGCGTCATCGTCGACAAGCCGCTTGCTCGCAACATGCGGGAAGCGCGGCGCATGGTGGAACTGGCGCGCTCGGCAAACCTGTTGACGGCTTATTTCGAGAACCAGATCTTCATGAAGGCGATTCAGACCCAGCGCGCGCAACTGCTCCCAGTGGCGCGGACCATGGGTCCGCTCACCCTGACGCGCTCGGCCGAAGAACATGGCGGACCGCACGAGCCGTGGTTCTGGGACCCCACCCGCCAAGGCGGCGGCGTGCTGCTGGACATGGGATGCCACAGTATTGCCGTAGGCCGCCACGTGCTTACGCCCGCGAACAAACCATTGTCATTCCTTGAGCCGGTGTCCGTCACCGCAGATCTTGGTTTGCTCAAGTGGGGACAGACAAAGTGGCGCGAGAAGTTGCTGAAAGAACGCGGCGTCGACTACGCAAAAACACCCGCAGAGGATTTCGCTACCGGCATGATCACCTATCGCAATCCGGAGACGGGACAACTGGTCAAATCACAATTCACCGACTCGTGGATGTTCGAAAAACAGGGTCTGCGCCTGTTCATGGACGGCACAGGGCCGGGCTACGCGTTCGAGATTAATACGCTGGTATCGCCGCTCAACGTATTCATCGGCGATGTAGCAGCAGAAGCCATCGCCGATCAGGAAAGTGCATTGGAAAAAGCTACGTCAAGCCGAGGATTGCTGGCAGTGCAGTACAACGAAGCAGATCTGTATGGCTACACCGATGAAAACCGCGACATGCTCCGCTGCTTCTCCGCCGGCCACGACGCTACGTTGTCCTGGGACTATGGCCTGGAAATCCAGCGATTGGTGATGGCAAGTTATCTTTCCGCGGAACGCGGCCAAAAGATCGACTTGCGCAACAAGGCCACTCTTGCTGAACTGGATTCGTATGTGCCCGCGATCCAGCAGGGCCGGGGAGCCGCGCAACTGCTACACGCGGGATAAATTGCTTTGCAGCCACTCGCGCATTTTTTTCCAGCCGTCTTCCGCGGCTTCCTTGCGGTAACTCGGCCGGTAGTCTGCAAAGAAGGCGTGCGGAGCGTCCGGGTAAACGAAGATCTGAGATTTACTGTTGGCCGTTTTGAGTGCCAGGCGCATTTTTTCGACGCTGTCCTTGCTGATGCCGGTATCGGCGCCACCGTACAGTCCCAGTACCGGCACTTTCAGCTTCGGTGCGATATCGATTGGGAAGGTCGGGCGCAATTCGTTTGACTGACCTTCGAGCCTGCCGTACCACGCGACGCCTGCAGCCACCATCGGGTTATGTTCACAATATAACCAGACGATGCGCCCGCCCCAGCAGAAACCGGTAATGCCCACCTGGGTAACATTCGCGCCATTCTTGCGCGCCCAGGACATCGTATCGTCAAGGTCATGCATGACTTGCATGTCTGGCACTTTTTCGACGATAGCGAAAATTTCCTTCATGTCGGTTAACTTTGAAACGTCGCCTTGTCGCACAAACAACTCTGGAGCGACCGCGATATAACCCAGCTTTGCAAGCCTCCTGCAGACATCCCGGATATGTTCATGCACGCCGAATATTTCCTGCACGACCAGGATCAGTGGCAAGTCTTTGCCCCCGGCCGGCATGGCGCGATAGCCCGGAATTTCGCCACCGCGTACCGGAATGCGCACCTCACCCTCCGTAAGTCCGGCACTGTCGGTCACGATGGTTTGGGCGGACACCGGTTGCGCTACCAACGCAAAACCAGCTGCCAGCGTGCAACCCACAAAATCACGCCTGGTCCATTGCGCTCTGGGTGAAATGCTAAGCAATTCGGGCAGCAACTGCGGGTCCAATCGGCTCATATCGCGTTTCACCGGATAAACCGGTCTGACAGTTCACCCGTCCGGGAAATTCCATAGTTTGATCCAATTGCTTGCCCTTCCGCGGACCATCCAAGTTTCGATACCTTTTGCATCGTTTTAGCCCGGTGCAGAGCCGCCCGAATGTGTGAGAACAGCGTTTGGGATAAAGTGGTCACCCAACCGCCTTATCGGGTCTTCGATGAAAAAGCCGGCGCTGCTGCTTCTTGGAACCTTGTTATGGGTTCTGGCTCCCGCGGAAAACTTCGCCGCCTGGTTACGTGGGGGCTTTACCGCCAACGAAATGCTGCTCCATTGCAACGCCGAGGAAAAAGACCCGGTCAAGGATTTTGGCCGCGGTATCTGCATAGGATTCATCGACGGGTTCATCGCAGGTCACTACGCCGGTGAGACTTACCATGCGTTCCATCACCGGGACGAGAAAATAGAGGATATATTCGGACACCTCTGCATTCCGGATACGGTGAACCGTGGGCAGCTGGTCCGGACATTTGTGCAATTTCTGGATAAAAATCCAGACAAGCTAAAAATGCCGGCCGGATTCGCACTCGAGGATGCACTGCGCGAGTCCTTTCCCTGCCCGAAATGAGCTTTATCATGAAGTCGGCATCCTAATTTTCACAGCCCGCACGCCCGGGCGGGCACCTGGTTCGGCCAGCAAACTCTACTGTGCCGGGAAATCGACCCGCTTCATGAACACGATCTTGCCACCTTCATTCTTGACGATGTTGTAACCGTGCAGACCGTCGCCATTCTGGTCGAACTCGTAAGTCCCTTCCAATCCCTTGTAGCCCTTGATCGCCAGAATGGCTGAACGCACGGCCTCCGGCTCGGTACTTCCCGCAGCGCGGATTGCCATGGTCAGGATTTGCATTGCATCGTAAGACCAGCTGGCAAACGTATCCGGATTCATGCCGTACTTGTCGTGGTACCTCTTCACGAACGCCCGCGCGAGGTCATTTGCGTCGGTGGTAAAGTCAGTAATCGCATAAGTGCCGTGCAGCGTTTCGCCGGCCAGTTTCAACGAAGTCACGGCGATAAGCGAAGGTGACCCGACCCATGGGATCGTTACGCCCAATTGCCGCAACTGGCGCGCAAAGATGCCAACGTCGGGCTCCAGTGTCATGTAGGTCGATAGAACGTCCGCGTCTGACTTCTTGATTGACAACACGACCGCCGCAAAATCCTGCGAGTTGTTGGTGTACCCTTGATCGAGAACAGGAGTGACTCCGAGTGCAGCAAGCGCCGCCGTCAGCGCTTTTGCACCACCAGCGCCGAATGCGTCAGTGGAATGGATGATCGCCCATTTCTTCAGCTTGAGTGTGTTGACGCCAAAATCGGCAATGACGCGTGAGGAGTAGCTGTCATTCGGCCGCGCACGGAATAGCCAGCGGTTATTGACATGCGTAAGACTGGTATCCGTGCCACCGATCATGGTCGGGATGCCGGCCTTGGCAATTGTCGGCGAAGCGGCCTGCACCTGGGTGCTTCGAATCGGACCGACAATGCCCGCGATGTCACCGCGGCTGCCAAGCTTTGAAAATGCCAGCACGGTGCCTGGGTTCGTGCTCTGATTATCTTCGATCTGCAATTCGATGCGCCGTCCCAGCACGCCGCCGGCCTTGTTGATTTCCTCCTGGGCGAGCCTGATGCCATTAACGGTGAATTCGCCTGCTTGCGCCTGTACGCCCGTGATCTCGTTCACGACACCGATTTTGATAGGGTCCGTCTTGGCGGGCTCCGCCGCCAGCGCTGTCTTACTAAGCAAGGCCAGTACAAGGGCTGCCATCACGCTGAATTTTTTGTTCATCGCTCCTCCGTGTGCTTCTACTCATCGCCGCTTCGTTTGCATTCATCCTAACACGGCCGCAAACGGCGCCATTACCGCTTCACCTGGAAGAATGGCGTGCGCCATCAATACGGTGCGAGCGCATTGACACCGTCCGGCGCGCGCCTTACCGTTCGATTCCTTATGTACGTACCGGAGGACGTTGTGATGAATGCAAAGCGCATTTCCATGGCCGTTGGATTGGTCATCGCGCTGTGGACGGCGCTGACTGCGCTTGCGCAAGGATTGCCCGCCGCTACTCCGGAATCGGTGGGCATGTCGGGCCAGCGCCTGGCCCGTATCGGAGAAGCGTTCAAAAAGGAAATCGATCAGGGAAAATTGCCAGGCGCGGTCATGCTGGTGGCGCGAAAAGGCAAGCTGGTGTACTCGGAAGCTGTCGGTTTCCAGGACAAGGAAGCGGGCAAGCCGATTGCAAAGGATTCCATTTTTCGGATCTACTCGATGACCAAGCCGCTGGTTTCCATCGCGGCAATGATGCTCGTGGAAGAAGGCCGCATCCAGCTTACCGATCCGGTATCGAAATACTTGCCCGCTCTGAAATCCATGAACGTGAGCGTCGCGAAAGCAGACGCCGAATACGCGAAAATCACTTATGGCCAAGTGCTGGCGGATCGCGAAATGACGGTACAGGATCTGCTGCGCCATACAGCCGGCCTGGCCTACGGTGAAATCACGCAGAACGCACCCGTGAAGGAAGCACTCGCCAAGGCCGGCCTCTACAAGAGCACGATAGATTATGACGTACGCGATCTGGCACCAGCGGAAGAGGCCGAGCGTCTTTCGAAAGTGCCGCTCGCGCACCAGCCCGGCACGGTTTGGGAATACAGTCTGGCGAGTGACGTGCTGGGACGCGTCGTGGAAGCCGCATCGGGAGAGCGGCTTGCCGATTTTCTGGACAAGCGGCTGTTCAAACCGCTGAAGATGAACGACAGCGGTTTCTGGGTCGCACAAGACAAAATAAACCGGCTGGCGAAGCCCCTACCCGTCGATATCAACAGCGGCAAGGCGAACAATCTGATCGACGTAACAGCGGCACCCGCTAACGATTCCGGCGGTGCAGGCGGCGTTTCTACGGCAGCGGACTATTTGCGTTTTTCGCAGATGCTGCTCAATGGAGGTCAACTGGACGGCACTCGCGTACTGAGCCGAAGTACCGTGGCCTTAATGACGTCCGACCAACTGGGCACGCGCATTGCCGCGCCAGTCACGCCAGGCGAACTGCTGCTGGGCGTTCCCGGCTACTCGTTCGGACTAGGCTTTGCAGTGCGCCAGGGTCCGGGGATTGCCGGCGTGCCCGGCTCGGCGGGCGAATTCATGTGGGCTGGTTATGCCGGCACGTATTTCTGGGTCGACCCGAAAGAAGAAATCACGGCCGTCATGATGACTCAGGCGCCGAGCCCGATCCGCGCGTATTACCGGCGGCTGTTCAAGCAACTGGTATATGGGGCGATCGCGGATTGAGGCGGACGTGACGACGTGACGACGTGACGACGTGACGACGTGACGACGTGACGACGTGACGACGTGACGACGTGACGACGTGACGACGTGACTGGAGCGAAACTCTTTCTTTATGCAAACGCAAGCCGGACAACAGCAAACAACGTGGCCGTTCCAAGTCCGGCCGCTCTCCCAGAATCTCGGCGCGGAAATCATCAACGCCGATCTGACGCAGGACCTTGACGACACGCTGTTCGCATCGATCTATGCTGCATTCCTGCGCTACCAGGTGCTGCTGTTCGGCACGCAGGAATTGCCGCCAGGGCGCCAGGTGGAATTTGCGCGGCGTTTCGGGCCGGTACAAGTGCACGTCATGAACCAGTATCACGCAGACGGTTATCCCGAGCTTTACCGGCTTTCCAATCTGGATGCCCAAGGAAATCCGAACGGCCGGCATCCCGACAAAGGAACGCTCGTCTGGCATACCGACGGGTCGTGGCAGCGCATCACCGGTCAGGCAACGATAATTTACGCGGAAGTAGTGGCAGGCGAAGGCGGTGAAACGCATTTCTGCGACATGTACGGCGCGTATGAGCGGTTGACACCGGAGTGGAAGCGGCGCATTCACGGTCTGCGCGCCGTGCATAATCTGGATTTTTCGCGCACACGCCGCCATGCCGAACAGCGCATGACTGAAGCACAGCGCAGTGCCGTTCCCCCGGTTGATCACCCAATCGTACGCACGCACCCGGACACCGGCCGCAAATGCCTGTTTCTCGGCGATCATGCGGAATACGTGCTCGGAATGAGTTACGCACAAGGCCGCGAGCTCATAGAAGAACTTAACTCGCTCGCAATTCATGCGGATCTTACGTACCAGCATCACTGGACGCCGCACGAACTGATCGTCTGGGACAACCGAAGCGTGCTACACCGCGCAACTTCTTATGACCCTGCGACGCAGAAGCGCGTCATCAGGCGCTGCACAGTGCTCGGTGAAGCGCCCCACTGATCGCAAGCAACGTAGCGCGTAGTAGCGTTTCACCCCAGCATCGCGGTCAGCTTCCTGCTGAAGGTGGACAGCACGGATTCCGGTCTGCCGCCTGGACTGAACAGGACCGAACGATCGATCTCTTTGATGCTATCCCAGCCGCACAAGGCCATGATGCGTTCAATTTCACTGCGGTATATTTCCAGCACGCGCGCCACGCCTTGTTCTCCGGCGACCGCTGTACCCCACAGGTGCGGCCTTCCGATCAAGCAAGCAGTTGCGCCGAGCGCAAGTGCCTTGAGCACATCACCGCCGCGCCGCACGCCCCCATCGAACAGCACCGGCATTTTGCCGGATACCGCATCGACAATTGCGGGCAGCGCATGCAGCGATGCGGGAACCACATCCAGTTGCCGGCCACCATGGTTAGACACGACAATGCCATCGACACCGAGCGTCCGCGCGCGGCGCGCTTCATCCGGATGCAGTACGCCCTTGAGCAGCAGCGGCCGGTCCCAAGCGCGGCGCAGCCACTCCACTTCCTGCCAGCTCGAACTTGGATCCATCCAGCCAACCACGCGCGCCCCGATTGAAAACACACCGGTATCGCCTTCGCGTTCGTAGTTGGCCATGGCGAGTCTCGGCGCACGTGCCATACGCAAAAGCCAGCGCAGATGAAACGCCATGTCCACCAGGCCGCCGATCTCGAATCGTGGCGGCACGGTAAAGCCATTGCGCAAATCACGCTCCCGCTGACCCAACACCTGATTGTCGATGGTCAGGACCAGCGCCTCATACCCCGCATCGTATGCCCTGTGCACGAAATTTTCGGTCAGTCCGCGGTCCTTATAAGCAAAGATCTGCATCCATTGCCTGCCCTTTACTTGCGCTGCAAGATCCTCGATCTTCACGGTGGAACCGTGGCTCATGGTGTATATCGTGCCTGCGGCCGCGGCCGCCCTGGCCGCGGCCAGTTCGCCACGGGGCCACAGCATGCCGGTCAGGCCGGTCGGTCCGATCAGCACCGGACTCGGCAAGCGCGCGCCAAACAACTCGATGGACTGATCCCGGCGAGTTGTCCCCTTGAGCGGATTGGGCAAGAACGCGATCTCTCGAAATGCGGCTTCATTGCTCTGCAAAGCAACTTCATCCTCGGCGCCACCATCGACGAAATCGAATACGGACCGTGGCAGACGCTTGCGCGCCAGATCGCGCATCGCGGCCACACTGTAAGCCTGATATTTCAACACTTCTTCCCGCATGCAATCTCCTCCACGGTCCGGACAGGTTTGAATCGTCGTTCAACCGCTGCGGAAAAGCAAAAAATTTGCGTTGCTGGTAAACACCGAGCAATTTACTGAAGTTCGAATGTTCAGCCAAACGGACTACGCCAAAAAAAACGGCACCGGAGGTGCCGTCTTCGTTGGTTTGTTTCGGTAGTCACATCTGGCCGTGCTGCCTGCGTACCGCATCGACACATTTTTCCCTTTCCTCTCCATTAAGCGGCTCGCACTTTTTCAGCGACACCAGATATTCCTGGTAAGCCTGGGTCGCGGTAGCACCGCCCGCAGCCGGATCGTCGGTAGTCTGGGGCACCTGCGGGCGCGTTTGCGGTTGGGGCGCATTCTGATCAGTTTCGTCGGCTGCCCTGGCCAAGCCTGCCAGCGATAGAACCATCGCTGCTGCGGTCGTGATTTTCAATAGCTTGCTTATCATGATATTTCCTCCTCATCCTGGCGGGTTGACATGTCACTCGCGAAGGTCATTCGTCCGTGTCCGGACGTCAATTGCGGTGACCGACAGTCGTTAGTCCGATGCCAAGCATTCTGGTTCAAGGAAAATGTCGTCCGGTGACGACTTAATGCACGGGAATGTCCTTCCGCGCAATCAGCCGGACGCGAGGCGCATCCAGTACAGCAGCGCGCCACATGAAAAATAAAAAATAAGCCCGATCGGTTTGGACAAGACAATAGCGATATCCGCCTTCGATGGCACGCAAGAGTATGCGAGGCTTGCTGCAATGTAACTCCATGCAACTTCCTGCAGCGCAGGCGCCGCGCCTTGCACGGAGCGCAAATACACCAGCCAAAGCGCTGCCGGCAAGGCCAGTATTGGCGCCATACCCACCCACAGGGCGTTATACCAACGGATATGGGTGAACGTTACAGAACCAAGCGTCGCGGAACCATCGCGGTGAAATTTGGGCAGCAGCGAAAGACTGACCGGGCGCGCCAGGGACAGCGTACCCAGCAGAAAGTGCAGGAGCTCGTGCGTGAGCGTGCCCGGCAGCGAAACAAGGCTGAAGAACCGCGGCATCCGGCGCATATAGTGCAACACTCCGGCGAATGCGGTTACGACGGCCAGATAACCGCAAAAAGCCCAGCCGATCTCAAGCCCAGCGAAACTCATCAAGCCGTTCGTATCAACATCGCGGGATCCTATTAGCCGGATCCCCGGCCGCAATGCCGCAATATGCGAACGGCCGGTGGCAAAGCGCAGCGCATGCGCTCAGCGCGCGCCGGTGTACAACCCACGCACAAATTTGGCTTGTTCCTGCGCCGCGCTGTGCAGGAGGCTGATATCGTTTCCTGCTAATACCATGCGAAAGCCCAGATTCAGATAACGCGTAAGCAATTCCTTTCCATAGATCCCACCAAGTGCGGGAATCTTACGGTGCTTTTTACATGCGCCCAGCACGTTATCGAACGCGGCTTGCACGCGTGCATGGTCCAGCTGGCCTGGAATCCCCATCTCAAGGCACAAGTCGTTGGTGCCAATCAATAGGACATCCAGACCGGGGACGGCAGCGATCTGTTCGGCATTTTCCACCGCACGCGGTGTCTCGATCATCGCGATCACGAGGGTGGCACCATCAAGTCCGCTGACAACCTCGTTCACAGGGCGCGATGTGAACGCGAAATGAGGATAAGCACCACCGATGGAGCGATGACCCAACGGCGGAAAGCGAAACGCGTCCGCGATCGCGCGCGCCTGTTCCGGCGTATCGACATGCGGAATCACCACGCCAAGCGCGCCCCCGTCGAGGCAGCGCGCACCCATGGCAAGTTCGCCGGCCGGAACGCGCACGATCGGTGCGATACCTGCATCCAGCGCGGCAATTGAAATCTGGCCCGCCGTCTCCACCGAAGCCGAGCCATGCTCAAGATCGATGAACAGCCAATCGTAGCCGGCTGATTTCATCAGGCGGGCGATTTCCACGCCTTTCATGCCACGCACGCCCATGCCAATGGCGACTTCGCCTTTCTGCAGGCGGCTATTCACGGGATTGTTGAGTGGCTCCATGCGATTCTCCCTTGTTTAACATTTTGCCAACGATAGCAGATCAATGAGCAATCGAAGGTGCAGGACGCCCGGTCCAGGTGCGTTACACTCCGCAAAAACGGGGAATAGGATGAAAAAGGTCGTCTGGGGAGTTTTGAGTACCGCGAAGATCGCCTTGCAGCGCGTGCTGCCAGGCATGCAAAAAAGCACCTGGTGTGATATTCGCGCCATCGCCTCGCGTTCGGAAGTCGCAGCGCGCAAGGCAGCCGACCAGCTCGGCATTCCGAAAGCATTCGGCTCCTACGATGCATTGCTGGCTGATCCGGATATCGAAGCTGTCTACAATCCGCTGCCGAATCATTTGCATGTGCCACTAACGCTGCGAGCAGCCGCAGCCGGCAAGCACGTACTTTGCGAGAAGCCGATAGCGCTCACGGCATCGGAAGCCGAACAGCTAACAGCCGCCGCCGCGAACGTTCTGATTACGGAAGCCTTCATGGTGCGCTTCCATCCGCAGTGGCTGCGCGCGCGTCAGCTGCTGCGCGATGGCCAGATCGGCACGTTGCGCGCGGTGCAAATGCTGTTCTGCTATTCCAATACCGATGCGGCAAACATCCGCAACATCGCGGACATCGGCGGTGGAGCGCTCTATGACATCGGGTGCTATGCGATTACAGCAGGGCGCTTCTTCTTCGATACGGAGCCGCTGCGCGGCATCGCGCTTATCGACCGCGACCAAACATTCCGCACTGACCGCCTCACCAGCGCGCTGGTCGACTTTGGCGAAGGCCGCCAGTTAAATTTCACCGTATCGACGCAGTGCGTGCCCTATCAGCGCGTGCAGTTGTGCGGCACGCGCGGCCGCATCGAAATCCAGATTCCGGTCAACGCGCCACAAGGCGCTAAGACAAAGCTGTTTATCGATGACGGGTCTTCACTCGCGGGTGACGGCATTCGCACTGAAGTGCTACCGGAAAGTGACCAATACATGCTGCAAGGTGAAATTTTCTCGCGCGCCGTACGCGGCGATATCAAATTGCCTTACGGCGTCGACGATGCCGTGCGCAGCATGCGCGTGATCGATGCGCTGTTTCGCTCCGAGCGCAGCCAGCGCTGGGAAAGCGTTTGAATACCGTGCCTGGGGTAGACTCGTCCCGCGCAGCGAACATCCAACCAGAATAACGAAATCACGCCGATGCCAGGTCCATTGCAGGGAGTGAAGGTCCTGGACCTTACTACGGTTGTCATGGGTCCGTTTGCAACGCAGGTGCTAGCCGAACTCGGTGCCGATGTGATCAAAATCGAGCCGCACGACGGCGACAACATGCGCCATCCGGGTCCGATGAAGAATCCCGGCATGGGTTACATGTTCCTGAACCTGAACCGGGGCAAGCGTGGCCTTGTCCTCGATCTGAAACAAGCAGAAGGCCGCGCCGCGCTGTTGCGCCTGGTGCCGGATGCTGACGTGCTAATTTACAACGTGCGACCGCAGGCAATGGCGCGGTTAGGTCTTTCATACGAAGCATTGAGCGCAATCAACCCGGCAATTCTTTATGTTGGAGCGTATGGTTATTCGCAAAGCGGTCCCTATGCTTCCAAGGCAGCTTACGACGACCTGATTCAAGGAATTTCCGGCGTGCCGTGGCTGGTGGCCCAGACGGGCGCCACGCCAAATTATGCGCCCGTCAATCTCGCGGACCGCCTCACCGGACTGCATGCTGTGTACGCAGTCACAGCAGCGCTGTTCCAGCGCAGTCGCACCGGCCGTGGCCAATCCATCGAAGTGCCGATGTTCGAATCGGTCGCGCATTTTGTGCTCGGCGATCACCTTGCCGGATACACCTGGGATCCTGCGCAAGGTGCCGGAGGCTACCAGCGACTGCTGGCGCGCAAGCCCTACCCCACCAGGGACGGTTATTTGTGCGTGCTGGTGTACAACGACAAACAATGGAAAAGTTTCGCAAGCGTGATCGGTCGCCCGGAACTCATGCGCGACCCCCGCTATGCTACGCAGGCAAGCCGCGCGGCAAACATCCGCGATATCTATAAGTTTCTGACGGAACTGTTCACGACGCGCACTACGGCCGAATGGATGCAGTTGCTGGAGGCCGTTGACATTCCGGTAGCGCCGATGAATTCGGTGGAAGAGCTGGTCAACGACCCGCATCTGACACAGAGCGGATTTTTCACCACGGAGGATCATCCAAGCGAGGGTGCGCTGCGCGCCATGCGCACGCCAACCCATTGGTCTGCATCCGAACCCGCAGTTCCACGTCCTGCCCCGCGGCTGGGCGAACATTCTGCCGAAGTGCTGCGCGAAGCTGGCTACAGCGACAGTGAAATTGCGGAACTTGCCAGGAAGGGCGTGACGAAAGTGCTATGACGGTGTTCGCTGAGTGTACCCAAAGGCATGCGTGCTCGGCCGGTGAAGCTACTCACTACAAAACGCGGCGTACAAGCTTCAGGTGCTTTGGCTCCTGGAACGCAATCCCGCCCCAGAACTTAATCAGGTTTTTAAACCGATGGGCCGCAGGCGGAGAGAAGAAAAAGCACACGCCGTCGCCATCATTGGCAGGGGCGCTATAGATTGGATATTCTGTTTCAGGATCGTAATCTATGCAGTTCTCGGCGTGCAGCATGCCGATGAACGTCCGGTAAGACGCCTCGAACACACGCCCATGCGCAAGATACACGCATTGCCAATCGCCGGCTGCTATGCTGCTTCCGCGCTGCTCCGAGATGCCCATGTATCGATAAGGCCCCTAAAAAAGATTACCGAATACCACGGCAAACAGCAGGAACTCTGTGCGCTGACGCACGAATCTCCCCCCGTGTAGCGATTTCAACACACCGCAGGGGGTGCGTATACTGGCGCGCCCATCTCAATATTACGGACAGAATGGATTTTTCGCTGACGCCTGAACAAATAGCGATTACCGAGGGAATCACCAAGCTGTGCGCAAAGTTCGATGCCCAATACTGGCTCGAGCGCGATCGTGATGGTGGTTTCCCTGAAGATTTCTATCGGGCAGTGGCGCAGGGCGGATGGCTTGGCATTGCGATGCCAACTGAATATGGCGGCGCGGGCCTGGGAATCACCGAAGCAGCGTTAATGATGCAGGCCATCGCCGAATCGGGTGCCGGCTTTTCCGGCGCGTCAGCCGTGCACATGAATATTTTCGGACTCAATCCGGTCGTCGTATTGGGCACGAAAAAACAGAAAAGCCGCTGGTTGCCGCCGATGATCCGCGGCGAACAGAAGGCCTGCTTCGCCGTAACCGAACCGGATGCCGGTCTAAATACCGCCAGCATTGCAACCACGGCACAACTGCAGGGTGATCAGTATATTTTGCGCGGACGGAAGATGTGGATATCGACCGCGCAGGTCGCCGACAAAATGCTGATACTCGCCCGCACGTCAGCCGCAGAGCCCAAACCAACCGACGGTCTGTCATTGTTTTATACCGATCTGGATCGCAGCTGCGTCGAGGCGCGCGAGATTGAGAAAATGGGCCGCAAGGCGGTAGATTCGAATATGCTTTTTATCGAGAACCTCCCCGTTCCGGCATCCGATCGTATTGGTGAAGAAGGCCGCGGTTTCGAGTGCATTTTGCACGGGCTGAACCCGGAAAGAATTTTGATTGCGGCCGAAGCCATCGGACTAGGGCGCGCGGCCCTGAAGCGCGGGGTGGCTTATGCCAAGGAGCGCATTGTGTTCGACCGGCCCATTGGCCAGAACCAGGCGATCCAGCATCCGCTCGCGCGCTGCTGGATGGAACTGGAGGCGGCGCATCTCATGATGTGCAAGGCTGCCGCGCTTTACGATAAGGGACAGGCTTGCGGCGCAGAATCCAACGCGGCCAAATATCTCGCTGCAGAGGCATGCTACCGTGCATGTGAACAGGCGTTGCTCACGCATGGGGGCATGGGCTACGCGAAGGAATATCACATCGAACGCTATTTGCGCGAAGCCATGATCCCGAGGCTGGCCCCGGTCAGTCCGCAGCTTATTTTGTGTTTTATCGCTGAGAAGGTGCTCGGCCTGCCAAAGTCTTACTGAGGGACTCAGTATCGGCCGTGTAATACGACTGCGGAATTGACGATTACAAACAGCGCGCCGATCACGATGATCCAGCCGGCACTTTTGGGAGAGCGCTGTACCGATCTGTCGATAAGCAGATGCATCTTGTTGGCTCCCTGTCCTAGCCGCCTTGGGACGTACCATTGGTTCGCCCTCTTTTCCAGCGCGCTCAGCGCGTCCGGAAAAAATCCAAGCACAATGCCGATCGCCAAAGCCAGCACGCTGCCTGCAATCATGAGCCATTTCAGACTTTCCATGAGCCAGGAGCCGATGAGCGGGTACCGGGCTGCACCGATCAGGGACAAGAACACGCGAACATCGAGCTTCGCAACAATCATGAATATCGAAAAGGCCGCCCCGACGATGAAAATGGCGCTGAACCAACGGCGGTATTTGTAGACGGTTGGGTCGATGTTATGCACTGCCTCGAGCGGCGCCAGCGTTTTGCTTCCCGATACCCAGCGATTCATCGGATCCAGAAACTGGAATACCCGACCTGGAGATAAGATCAAGCTCACACCAAGCGCTGCGCCCGCTATCCCGGCCACCAGAAAAAACAGAAACAATGCACGTACCAGCAGTTCGAGGATCAGGGGGTTTTGGGTCAGCATCATGGCCGTGCACTCCTCGATCAGATCTCATCGGGTCCGGCGGCATTTCCAAGGAAACTGCAAAGCAACACCACCAGCATGGCGCTGCTAGCGCAGCGCTGCCGCAGTTTACAACGGCCGGGATTACACCCGCCCGAAATTTTGCGCCGGACTTGCATCAAACGAAGCATGATCCGGGCGTGGAGGATAAACTTGCCGTCCCGTACGCCTTTGTATGGACCTCCAACTTTGAAGAGACCGCAATGACGCCTCGCGAGTTGTTCCTGGAATTGCAAAAGTTCGACACACCGACGATCGCCAATGCCGTGGAGATCGCCCAAGGCAAGCGCTCGATCAATGGCTTTACGCGGCGGACGCTGATTGCCGCGTCGCCGAAGTTGCCTCCCATTGTTGGCTACGCAAAGACGGCAAGAATCCGCTGTTCGACCCCCTACGATCCTGCACAGCGCCGTAAAAACCAGCTTGCCTATTACGAGCATGTAGCGCACGGAGAACAGCCAACCATCGCAGTGGTTCAGGACATCGACGAACAATGCGGGATCGGGGCTTTCTGGGGTGAAGTCAACACCAATGTGCATTGGGGGCTGGGGTGTGTCGGGGCCGTGACCAACGGTTCAATGCGCGATCTCGCCATGATGCATCCGCAATTCCAGTGCCTCGCGGGATGCCTTTCTCCGAGCCATGCCTGGGTGCAGGTGGTGGATTTCGGCGGCCAGGTTGACGTGCTCGGTATGGCTGTCGCGGACGGCGACATCGTGCATGCAGACCTGCATGGCGCGATCGTTATCCCGCGCGACGCACTGACCAAGATGCCAGCGGCAATCGATTTGATGGCGCGTCGGGAGAAAGTCATTCTGGATGCGGCCAGGGCGCCAGGATTTGGCATGGCCGCATTGCGCGACGCGCTCGCTGCCTCTGACCAGATCAAGTAAGAGCTTCCCGATCAATCATTCGTGCAGGTGCCAACCCATGCCCTTGCACTCGGCGCAGACCTGCCTGCCGATGCGGCCGGTTGCCTTGCACGCCTGACATTTATCCCAGACGATTGAAAGATTGCTGTGATAAATGCCGGCGCAACGACGTCCATTCACTGTGCGGGCGCAGCGGTGGTTCACTTGATCGTGCAAATCGGTGATGGCACGACATTCGCTGCACACGGCCAACGGTTTCGGTCTAGCAAATCGCGGCATGATGTCTAGATCCAGGCGCGCACGGCATGCGCCAAAGGCTCACTTGGCGAACAGCATCGCCGGATTTTCGAATGCCTTGAACTCGATCGCATTACCGCAGGGATCCAGGAAAAACATGGTTGCTTGCTCGCCAGGCTGGCCCTTGAAGCGCACGTGTGGCTTGATGATGAACTCGATGCCTGCTGCAATCAGCTTGTCGGCCAGGTTTTGCCAGGTCGGCATTGGGAGTACCAAACCAAAATGGCGCACCGGAACGTTATCACCGTCCACCAGATTAGTGTCCCGATGTCCCGAGTCGGGCGCAAGATGCGCGACGATCTGGTGTCCGTGAAAGTCGAAGTCGACCCAGTCCGCAGAGGAACGGCCTTCCGGGCAACCCAGCAGTCCACCATAGAACGCGCGCGCCTTGTCCAGACTGGTCACAGGAAAAGCTAGGTGAAACGGCAAGGCCGGCATGAAATTGCTCCCGATAAAAAAGCGACCACAGTTTACAGTACGGTGGTACCCGGCCGGTGACGGTCGCTCCATTGCGGCGCTTTACATCGCCGATGGCTTGGCGTAACCGATGTGTAACCCCGTGTGCGTATACTAGGACAGTCGGCATTCGCGCCAACGCTGGACAGTCATGGCCCGCGCAGCCGGCGAACAGATCCTGGGAGCACTTCGCCGTTTCAATAACAGTCAACAAAAACCGAAAGGAATTTCCGTTATGACCAAGCACATCTCTACCGCTACAACATGCGTGGCAGCACTCATGGCGCTGGGGTTCACGCAGCCGATTCTTGCCGATGACCATGAGTTCGAAGCCCCACTGGTGGCCTGTCTGTCCAATGGCACCGCAATTGGGGGCGTGAATTCCTGCGGGAAGATCTGGAAGCTGAAGTCCGGCAAGGCGGAATTGAAAGCCGGCAAGCTCGAGGTCGAGGTCAAGGGCCTGGTGCTGAACGACGCATCGGTCGGCCAATACAATGGTTCGCCGGACGGAGTCGATGCCGTCGCGGCAGCGGTCATTTGCCATGGTCCGTCGGGCGCAAGTGTGGCTGCTCAGCTCGAACCGGTAGCGCTTAGCAAGACCGGCGATGCAAAAGTCGAGGGCAAAGTGTCGTTGCCGAAGGGTTGCGTCGGGCCGGTGATCGTGTTGCGCGAACGCTACGAGGGCAAGATTGGCGGTTGGCTGGCTGGTACCGGAATGTAACGCTCTCATCCCTCACAAAAAGAGCCGGCTATCCGGCTCTTTTTTTTGCGCACGGGCTGACAGTCGGAGTCCCCCGCCTGGCCCATGTTCCTCACTGCGGTATCATGCCTGCCCTCGGCCCGGCACTCGGCCGCAAACATAAACGGGAGGAGACCCAGATGGCCACACAAAACAAGATCGCGATCGTAACCGGAGCGGGCAGCGGCGTGGGCAAGGCCGCTACGCTGTCATTGCTGAACGCGGGCTACAGTGTCGCACTTGCCGGCCGCCGCCGCGACGTACTGGAGCAAACAGCCAAAGAATCCGGCGCCGGTACGCGCGCGCTCGCCGTGCCGACCGACGTCGCGGACCCGCAGTCCGTAAAAGCACTGTTCGCAAAAACCAAATCGACTTTCGGCCGCCTCGACGTGCTGTTCAACAACGCAGGCGTCAACGCCCCGGGAGTACCGCTCGAGGAACTGACTTTCGAGCAGTGGAAAAACGTGGTCGACATCAATCTGACCGGCATGTTTCTGTGCATTCAGGAAGCGTTCAAAATCATGAAAGACCAGCAGCCGCGCGGTGGTCGGATCATCAACAACGGTTCTATTTCGGCGCATGCGCCGCGCCCGAACTCCATGCCTTACACATCCACCAAGCACGGCGTCACCGGCCTGACGAAATCAGCATCCCTTGACGGCCGCAAGTACGACATTGCCTGTTCGCAAATCGACATTGGCAATGCGCTGACCGAGATGGCCGCGAAGATGACCAAAGGCGTGCCACAGGCCAACCTTGAAATCAAGGTCGAACCCACCATCGACGTGGCCCGCGTCGGCGAAGCGGTGTTGTACATGGCCGGGCAACCGCTGGATACCAACATCCAGTTCATGACGATCATGGCGACCAAGATGCCGTTCGTCGGCCGCGGCTGACGCGCTCTTGGGTTATCCAGGCTGGCTGTGGATTCCGGTAACGCTGTGGGCGGCATTCGCGCAGACGCTGCGCAATGCTGCGCAGCGCAGCCTGACCGGCGAACTGGGTACGCTCGGCGCCACGCTCGTGCGCTTTCTCTACGGTTTGCCGTTCGCCGCGTTGTGGCTGTATGCCGTGCACGCCATCGGTCGCTTCGATTTTCCGACACTCAATCTGACATTCCTGGGATGGGCAGTGTTCGGCGCGGTCAGCCAGATCGCCGCCACCGCGCTCTTGCTCAAGGTCATGACCGAGCGCAACTTCACGCTCGGGGTAGCCTATTCCAAAAGCGAGATCATCCAGGTTGCGCTGTTCGGCTTCCTGTTCCTCGGGGACCGCATCAACTGGATCGTGGCGGCCGCGATTGCGCTGGGAACCACCGGCGTGTTAATGCTGGCGCCTGCCGACCCCAAGCATCCGCTGCGCGCATTGTTGCGCGGCTGGACTTCACGCATAGCTTTGCTCGGCATTGCCTCGGGAGCGGGCTTTGCGCTGTCTGCCGTAGGCTTTCGCGGTGCGGCGCTGGCGCTGGACGAGACGTCTTTCCTAATGGCTGCGGCAAGCACGCTCATGATCGCGCAGCTAATGCAAACGGTATTGCTAGGCGGCTGGCTCTTGCTACGCCGTCGCAATGTCGTCGTGCGAGTGCTGCGCGCATGGCGCGCGTCGCTGTTCGCCGGATTGATGGGCGCCGCGGCATCGGCGGGCTGGTTCACCGCGATGGCTATCGAACCGGTCGCGCATGTGCGCACGCTGGGGCTTATCGAGTTGCTGTTCAGTTATGTTCTATCACTGCGCCTGTTTCGCGAACATCTACAGCGAAGGGAGCTGGCCGGCATCGGATTGCTAACGCTCAGCCTGATTGTTGTCACATTGAGTCATTGATCACGGTATTGGGACTAAAACGAAATTTCACTACGAAGTCACGAAGACACGAAGAAGGGCAAAGGCAAGAAGAACTCGAATCCCGAACGTAGCGAGAATCGTAAGTTTCCGGTGAGGACCGTATCGCGGCGATTTGGGCAAGTAAATTGATTGAATGCTTCCAGGAGAGGAGCGTCGAATAGTTAATTGACGACGACTAAATTGTCACAAACGGCAATCGTTTCTCAATTGCCAAAAATGATTTCCTTCACGGTTTTCTTCGTGTCTTCGTGTCTTCGTGGTGATATCTATGATGGGTATTATTTAACTTATGTTTCTCAACCAACAGGAACGCTCATGATCCATGTCATTGCAACCGTACAACTGGCACCGGGCACACGCGACAAATTTCTGGCCGAATTCCGCAAGATCATCCCCGACGTAAAAGCGGAAGCCGGGTGCATTGAATACGGGCCGAGCATCGATGCCGAAACCGACATCCCGATCCAGTTCAAAGTCGGGGCGGACCGTGTCGTGGTCATCGAAAAATGGGAAACCATTGCGGCGCTGAAGGCACACGGCATTGCGCCGCATATGCAGGCCTACCGCGCGAAGGTAAAGGACTACGTCAAGGGCATGGAATTGCGCGTGCTGTCGCCGGCGTAGCGCACAAAGACGGTTATTTGTTCTTGTTATAAACGTCCACAACGACGGCCGCCAGCAGGACCAGTCCCTTGATCACCTGCTGGTAGTCGATACCAACACCGAGAATCGACATGCCGTTGTTCATTACGCCCATCACGAACGCCCCGATCACGGCGCCCAACACCTTGCCGACGCCGCCCGACGCCGATGCGCCACCGATGAAACAGGCGGCGATGACGTCGAGTTCAAACCCTAATCCAGCTTTTGGCGTCGCGGTGTTCAATCGCGCCGCGAACACCAGTCCCGCCAGCGCCGACAGCACACCCATGTTGACGAAGGTGTAAAACGACAGCCGCTCGGTATTGATGCCGGACAAGCGCGCCGCCTTTTCATTGCCGCCAAGCGCATAAATACGCCTGCCGATAGTGGAGCGCCGAGTTATGAAATCGTATCCAAGGATTAGTACCGCCATCACGATCAGCACGTTGGGCAAGCCCTTGTACGACGACAACAGCCAGGCGAAGTACACAATCACGGTGGCAAATACTGACTGCGTTAGCGCGAAAACGGCGAGCGGTTCGGTTTGCATGCCATGCTTCACCTGTGCCGCGCGTCCGCGCACTTTCAGTACCACCATGATGACCGCCGCGGCAACGCCCAATAGCAGCGAAGTCAGCCGCAGGCTGTCACCTCCGAGCGGGTCGGCAATGAACCCGGAACTCAGGCGCTGAAACGTTTCAGGAAACGGACCTACCGATTGACCTTGCAGCAGTGCCAGCGCAAGACCCTTGAATACCAGCATGCCAGCCAGGGTTACGATGAACGAGGGAATGCGAAAAAACGCCACCCACATGCCTTGCGCCGCGCCGATCGCGGCGCCCGTGGCCAGGCACAGCAACGTCGCTGGCACGTAATGCCAACCCCAGCTCACCATCAGCACGGCAGCCAATGCGCCAACGAACCCGCTGACCGAACCGACCGACAGATCGATGTGGCCCGCCACGATCACCAACAGCATGCCCAACGCCATGATGACGATATAGCTGTTCTGCAGCACCAGGTTGGTCAGGTTCAGCGGCTGCATGAGGGTGCCGTCGGTCATGACCTGGAAGAACACCATGATCGCGGCCAGCGACAGGAGCAGGCCATACTCGCGCATGTGGCCGCGAAACCATCCGGCATCTGCA
>JBJMWI010000158.1:0-8495 GCA_045810225.1 Burkholderiales bacterium | reverse complement strand
ATCTACAGGGATCCTAACGAGGAAGGCCCGCATTATGCGGGCCTCCCGTTGCTTCACGCTCGAGTCGGCCGCTCTATCGCTTGCCGATGATCTGTAAGCCCTTCAGCAGATTTAACGCCTGATTCAACTGATAGTCGCTCTTCGAGACGATGTCGGGCGGCGCGCCATCTTCAGAAGGTTTGTCTTCAACTTTTGGCACCGGTTGCGGTGGAATGGCCGATTGCGGCTGAGGAGCCGGTTTGCTGACTTCAGGGGCGCCGGTCTGCGGATTGATCAGATGGCGCTCCAGGTCCGCCTCGCGCAGTCGCGTGGCGGCCTCTCCTTCAGTCAGGGTCGCTTCTTCGACCACGATATCCGGCGTGATGCCTTTTGCCTGAATTGAACGGCCATTGGGCGTGTAATAGCGCGCAGTCGTCAGTTTGATTGCGGTACCGTTACCGAGCGGCAGAATGGTCTGCACCGATCCTTTGCCGAAGGTCTGCGTTCCCATGACTACGGCCCGCTTATGATCCTGCAGTGCCCCGGCAACGATTTCCGATGCAGAAGCCGATCCGCTGTTCACCAGTACAACCATGGGCAGCGTCTTCATCTCTTTTGGCAATTTCTTGAGATAGTCATCCTTGCTGCCGCGCAGGTAATACTCGGGGCGTGCGAATAACTTCATTTTGGCGTCTTCAGTACGGCCCTCCGTGTAGACCACAAGTGATTCGGTAGACAAAAAAGCCGAGGAGATGGCGACTGCGCCATTGAGCAAGCCGCCCGGGTCGTTACGCAGATCCAGGATAATGCCTTTCATCGGGCCGGCATTATCTTTGAACATCTTTTCTGCAGCCTTGGCCAACGTCTCGCCAGTGTGCTCCTGAAATTGTGTGACGCGGAAATACGCATAACCCGGCTCGAGCAATTTGGATTTAACGCTCTGAATCTGGATTACGGCACGGGTCAGCGTGACCACTCGCGGCTTGGCGTCGCCTTTGCGCACAAACGTTAGCGTGATCGGCGTGTTGGGTTTCCCGCGCATGCGTTTGACCGCATCATTGAGGGTCATGCCTTTCACATTGGCTTCGTCCAGCTTGATGATCAGATCGCCAGACTTAAGACCCGCACGCCAAGCAGGGGTATCCTCGATCGGCGCGACGACTTTGACGAAGCCATCTTCCATGCCAACTTCAATCCCGAGGCCGCCAAATTCTCCTTGGGTGCCCACTTGCAGATCCCGGAATGCTTCTACATCCAGATAGGCGGAATGCGGATCGAGCCCGGAAAGCATTCCGTTGATTGCTTCCGAAATAAGCTTTTTATCTTCGACTGGTTCGACGTAATCGTTTTTGATACGGCCAAACACTTCGGTGAACGCCCGCAAGTCTTCGATCGGAAGCGGGCCGGTACTCTTTTGCGCCACCGCGGAGAAGTTCAGGCTGATCAGTACGCCAATGATCGCGCCAATCGTGATCAGCCCGACTTGTCGGAATTTGTTATGCATTTTCATGACTCCTCATGCGCGCACACGGACGCGCGATCATTTCAATGTTACCCAAGGAAGGGGGTCGAAAGGCTTTCCCTGAAATCGAAGTTCAAAGTATAAACCTGAATCAGGGTTCCCACCGCTGTTACCGGTTGCGGCAATCGTATCGCCGCTCCGAATTTCAGCGCCGACCTGTTTGAGCAGCGACTCGTTATTGCCGTAAAGGCTCATATAACCGTCGCCGTGGTCCATAATCAGCAGATTACCGAAACCTCGCAGCCAATCCGCGTAAACGACACGACCGCTGGCAACTGCTTTGACATCCCGCCCAGGCTTGCTTGCAATAAACAAACCTTTCCAGGACAGACCGCTGTCCTGCCTTTGTCCGCCGAACCGGTTCGTCAGTTCCCCAATGACCGGTAATCGTAGCTTGCCCCTCAACTGTCGGAATGCTCCCGAACCGGTATCAGCATTAGGCAGCGCATGATTGGTAATGCGTTTACCCGGCGTACGAGTACTCTTGCGCGCTGCGGCTTCCCTGGCGAGCCGCTCGATCAACTGTGACAACCGTTCCTCGTCTCTTTTGAGAGTCGACAATTGCTTGCGGTTATTGTCGATGTCGTCCGAAACCTTGGCGTAAATCTGCTGGCGCTGTTCTTTCTCCTTTTCCAGCCGCCGCATTTGAACGGTTTCTTCGGCTTGCAGTGCGTGCAGTTCTGTACTCTTGCGACGCGTTTCACCGGTCAATTTTTCAAGATCCGCTAGATTTCGTTTCAAGCTTGCGAGCAATTCTGCACGCGCACGCGATACGTAACTCAAATAATGAAGCTCGCGTGCTATTTCGTTGGGGTCCTCGCCATTCAGCACCAGTTTTATCGTGTCGGACTGCCCGCTGACATACTGTTGATACAGCGAGCGTCCGAGCATACCTTGTTCATCGGCAATGTCGCTCTCTATAACGCGTATACGGGCTTGCAGGCGAGACAATGCGCTATTTACTTCACGGCGCTGGCCTGAAAGTTCGTATATCTTGCGGCTGGTTTGGCTCACGGCACGTTCTGAATCTTTCAGGGCATCGGCCGCTTCGGATTTCCAGGTTTCCGATTCAGTTAATTGTTTCTGCAGCGCTTCAATACGGTCACGGATTCTCTTGAGTTCATCGGTAGGCGCGGCTTGCGCGGCGAGCGAGATTGCCACCAGATACAGCAAGACGGCAGCCGCGCGGAGCAAAGTGGAAGGGCTGTTTGCCGTTTTACTCAAGACTTGCCGCGCGCCTGGGCCGCTACGGCAGCCGCGGCTTGTCGGGCTTTTTCCTGATCGCCAAGATAATAGTTGCGCAGCGGCTTCAGGGCATCGTCCAATTCGTAAACCAATGGAATGCCGGTCGGTATATTGAGCCCCACAATATCCTTCTCCGATACGTTATCCAGATATTTCACCAGCGCCCGAATGGTATTGCCATGCGCGGCCACCAGTACTCGTTTGCCCGCCTTAACCTGGGGCGCGATAACGTCGTTCCAATATGGCAGAAAGCGAGCAACTGTGTCTTTGAGGCATTCGGTCAGGGGAATCTCTTGCGGCAGCATGTCGGCATAGCGTCGATCATTCCCGGGATAGCGCGGATCTTCTTTTTCCAAAGCCGGTGGCGGAATGTCATAGCTTCGGCGCCACACGAGGATCTGTTCCGCCCCGAAGCGCTCCGCCATATCGCTTTTATTCAGTCCCTGCAACGCCCCGTAGTGCCGTTCATTCAGGCGCCAGGAAAGTTGCTGCGGGATCCACGTCAAGTCGAGTTCTTCCAGAACGATCCACATTGTCCGAATCGCGCGCTTGAGCACCGACCCGTAAGCCAGATCAAACGTAAAGTGCTCCGCTTTGAGCAACTGGCCTGCGTCGTGCGCCTCTTGCAACCCTTGCGCAGAAAGATCGACATCCGTCCAACCCGTAAACCGGTTTTCCTTGTTCCAGACACTTTCTCCGTGTCGCAGTAATACGATTTTTTTCATGGCAAGCAATGTGCAATGGTCTCAGGGCGGAACATCGGTGAGTTGGTCCGCGAATGGTTAGAATTGTATAACTCCGCCGGGCGAGCCGTCTTCTATACAAAACCGCACAACGTCATGTGGAATTACCGATCTGGTCACCTCCTTGACTGAGGTTTCGAATGCGTCGCGCGCCAGAATTGCGCTGACGCTTACCGGATTGTCCTGGCTACTGCCTTTCCTCAGCCCCAATTTCCACGAACCGATACCTACCTTTTATGGGGAAGCGGCCGCTATTGTGCTCGGTCTGGCGGCAATAACTTTTCTATACGGCCATTCGAGCTGGCCGGTCATGCGGCTGCCGCGTGCGAGCTTGATGTTTCTTGGATTTGGCGCACTGATCCTGGCGCACATGGCGATCGGTCGTACTGTTTATCCGCAGCAAAATCTGCTGGCGATTGTCTATCTCGTCTGGGCGGTGGCAATGGCTGCACTAGGGTGGCGACTCAGGGAAATATTCGGCATCGAGCGATTGATCACTGTGTTGGCCTGGTCTGCGTTGGCAGGAGCGCTGTTAAGCGCCGCTATAGGCTTGGCGCAGTGGTGGGGCATACCGACGCTGCTGCAGCCTTTTACGCTTCCGCAAGTGCACGGGCGCATCTATGGCAACACCGGACAGCCCAATCATTTGGCCGACTATATCTGTGTCGGCATGGCCTCCTTAATCTTCCTCAGCAGTTATGGGCGTCTGCGACTGCCTATTGCGGCAATGGCCGCAGTGCCACTGATTGTAGTGTTGGTCGTGTCGGGCTCCAGAAGCGTCTGGTTTTATCTTGGCTCAATGCTAGTCTTGGGCGTGTTTTACCAAGTATTGCGCCCTTCGCGCGATGCCCGGCGTGTAGTTTGGTTGAGCGCCGCCGCGCTTGGTGCATTTGTGCTCGCACAGTCACTCATCGGACTGGCGGGTGATTTGGCTCTCACCAAGATTGAATCTATCGCGGTCCGTACGCAGAGCGAGGGCTTGTTTCCTGCAATCCGTTTTCGTTTATGGACGGAAGCGTGGCTGATGTTTCGGGACGCGCCGCTACTGGGGCAAGGATTCCGGCAGTTTCCCTGGCAGCATTTTTTGCTCAACGCACAATTGCCTCCGCCACGGTTGCAGGACATTGTTTACGATAACGCACACAGCTTGCTGTTTCATGTCGGCGCGGAATTTGGATGCGCGGGTTTGCTCGTGCTCATCGCCGGCATTTGGGCATGGACCAGGGGCCTTGCTAAGCGAGAGTTTTCAGCATCGACGTGGTGGTTGCTAAGCACGGTCGCGATTCTAGCTATCCACAGTATGCTAGAGTACCCGCTGTGGTACGCGTACTTTCTGGGTATCGCCGCCGTTCTGCTAGGCGCTTCCGAATCTGCTGCAATAACGATTGGCCGTCAGACGGGAAGACTGGTGCCGGTCTTGATTTTGCTCCTTGGATGGACGGCCACGGCGAACACGTATTGGGACTACCGCACTCTACAGTCCCTGCATCGGATGCAAGCGCGCGATGCAGACGGCAAAAATACGACTGCGGTTTCGTTGGAACTGCAACAGCATTCATTATTTACGCCATTTGTGGAACTGGCGCTTGCACGGTCAATTGAATTGAACCAGGAACGCCTCGTAGACAAGCTGACCGTCAACGGCACCGCTATGCATTTCGCACCTGACGCGGATGTCGTCTATCGCCAGGCAGTGTTGCTCTCGCTGGCCGGCGAAGAGCAGGCCGCGCGCACGCAGTGGGATCGTTCAGTGATGAACTATCCTGGAAGCCGGGCAGGTGTTATCTCGGTATTGGAAGCGATGGCATCGAATGAGCCCAAGGCGGCATATCTTCTGAATTACGCAAAGGCGCATGGCGCCGGGGACTAAAAGTGAATTTCGTGTTGAACAATATTTGGTTGGTACTCGCCGCCGTCATCAGCGGCGGCATTCTGCTCTGGCCCTTGGTGAATCGTCGTTTAAGCGGTGTGCCGGAGGTCGGCGCCATGCAAGCCGTGCAGTTGCTTAATCGCAAAAATGCCGTAATGATCGATGTGCGAGAACCAGCGGAGTACGGCGCGGGACATGCGCCGAACTCCAAGAATATTCCCTTAGCCCAACTCGACAAGCGGATTGGTGAACTGGAAAAGTTCAAGAGCCGGCCGGCCGTCATCGTTTGCCAGACCGGAAACCGATCCCACGCGGCAACGTCCCAATTAAAGAAAGCAGGTTTTGCGGAGGTGGTCGTATTGGCGGGAGGCATCGGCGGCTGGCAGCAGGCCAACTTGCCGGTGGAGAAATGATGCCGCACATCATCATGTATTGCACGGCGGTATGTCCTTATTGCATCGCGGCCGAGCGTCTGTTGAAAAATAAAGGTGTATCGGACATCGAAAAGATCAGAATCGATTCGCAACCTGCAAAGCGAGTAGAGATGATGCAACGCACGGGCCGGCGGACCGTCCCGCAGATCTATATTGACGATCGGCATGTTGGGGGTTTTGACGACCTTGCGGCGATGGACGCGGCCGGGGAGTTGGATCCGCTGTTGCACACTGCTGAGCACACCCGTAGCTGAACTCATTTGTGTATCCACTGCAAACGAAGCCATGAGCGAACAACCTAATCAGCCGGTGTTTTCCATCGAAAAACTGTTCGTCAAGGATCTTTCGATTGAAGTACCGAATGCACCGAAGATCTATCTCGAACGGGACACGCCGCAAATCGAAATTCAAATGACCAGTGCCGCCAATCCGATCGATGAAGGGTATTTCGAAGTCGTTGTGAGCGTAACAGTAACTGCTAAGCTTGCCGAGAAAACTGTTTTTCTTGTGGAAGCCAGCCAAGGTGGCGTGTTTCAGATTCGCCATGTGCCACAGACCGAACTGGAACCGGTCCTGGGTATTACTTGCCCGAATATTCTTTATCCATACGTGCGCGAGGTCATATCAGACGCCGTAGTACGTGCGGGCTTTGCGCCTGTGGTACTGAACCCGGTCAACTTTGAGGCGATTTTTCAAGCACAGCGCGACGCCCGGGTCCAATCCTCTGCAGCTGGTGCGGTGACGCATTAATCTGCTGATGGACAAGCTGAGAGTTGCTGCGCTGCTCGGTTTACTGATGAGCGCAAATGTTGGAGCGCTCGAATATCGCTCTGTCAGCGAATCCGCGGCAGTCTTGTACGATGCGCCGTCCACCAAAGCACAAAAGATTTTTATTCTTTCCCGCGGCTATCCCGTCGAGGTCGTAGTCGTCTTGGAGGGGTGGACTAAGGTTCGGGACGATACCGGCGAATTTGCCTGGATCGAGAATATACGACTGTCAGACGTTCATACCGTCATGATAAAAATACCAAATGCGGAGGCGCGTCAAAGCCCTACCGATGATTCGCCGGTTATTTTCACCGTCGCAAAAGGTGTTTTTTTGGAGTTGACCGGCATGTCCGTGGGCTGGGCAAAGGTTCGTCATGCCGATGGCGCAACCGGATTTATCAAAGTAAGCCAGCTCTGGGGCGTATGAAGTTGTCCATTTTGGGTGCCGGCGCGTGGGGTACCGCGCTAGGCATCGCACTCGCCCCTTATCATGAAATTTTGTTATGGGTGCGTGATGCGTCGCAATGCGACAGTCTGGCGAGCGAACGCGTTAATGGCCTCTATTTGCCTGGCGTGGTGATTCCTCAGCAAGTTCGGATCACGCCTGATATCAGTTTTGCACTCAAATCCAGCGATGTGGTGGTGGTTGCCGTTCCTGCGGCGGCTCTAAGGCAAATCCTCAAGCAAATCGCTGCAAGCGCACCTTTGGCAGGTGTGGTGTGGTTGTGCAAGGGTTTTGAGCCCGGCACCGCCAAATTCGCGCATCAGGTCGCTGACGAGGAACTTTCCCCGGCGCAGCCACGCGCGGTGCTGTCCGGGCCCAGCTTCGCAAGTGAGGTCGCGCGTGGTTTGCCTGCTGCCGTCACGCTGGCATCTCGCGATAAGAAATTTGCTGCGCTGGCATCAGAAACTATGCATACCGGTGTATTTCGTGTTTATTCGAGCGACGATGTTGTGGGTGTCGAAGTTGGGGGTGCGGTTAAAAATGTCATTGCAATTGCTGCTGGCGTAAGCGATGGACTTCAACTCGGTGCATCAGCACGCGCCGCGCTGATTACCCGCGGTTTGGCAGAAATTACCCGGTTGGGGATGCGGTTGGGGGGGCGCTCCGACACTTTCATGGGGCTTGCTGGTGCGGGGGATCTGGTGCTGACCGCGACTTCGGATTTGTCTAGAAATCGCCGGGTAGGGCTGCAGCTAGCACGCGGCGAACCGCTGGCCACAATTCTTGGGGAACTTGGACACGTTGCGGAAGGGGTGCACAGCGCAAGGGAGGTCTTGCATCTGGCATCGGTGCTCGGTATCGACATGCCCATAACGGCCGCGATATCGAAGCTGCTGAATGGCTCGACCTCCGCTCGAGATCTGGTCAGCGAGCTGTTGCAGCGCGGGCCCAAACAAGAAAGCGTGTACTAACTGCCCATCCCTGTGAAACCGTTCTGTCTCCACGCTTCGTAGACGACGATTGCTACCGCGTTGGACAGGTTGAGGCTTCGGCTTTCGGCAACCATGGGCAGACGGAGCCGAAGGGAGGCATCAAAGCTTTGCAGCATTTGAGCCGGTAACCCGCGAGTCTCGGGACCAAAAACAAAAACATCACCGGCCCGATACTCCACCCTGTCGAAACGATTCGTGCCTTTGGTGCTAAAGGCAAATTTTCGCTCGGGCAGCACATTCAGCGCATCCGACCAATTGGCGTGAATCTGAACGGATGCGTACTCATGGTAGTCCAGCCCCGCTCTTTTGAGCTGGCGGTCGTCCAGCCGAAATCCCAATGGTCGTACCAGATGCAGCCGGCACCCTGTATTGGCACAAAGCCGGATGACATTGCCGGTGTTTGGTGGAATCTCGGGCTCGAACAGGACGATCTCGAACATTTTAGTTGCAATCCAGTTAGTTTAGGGTTTAAATCTTGAAATTCAATAGTATGCAAC
>JBJMWI010000157.1:0-11365 GCA_045810225.1 Burkholderiales bacterium | reverse complement strand
CGCGGTGGCCTTTTGCCTTGCTGACCGCCGCCTGGCGGACGATTTCGCCGATTGTTGTTGTTGTTGTTGGAAGAGCCATCGCGGCGCATGCTGGGATCCGGCGCGTCCTCCCGATTGGCGGAGGCCAGCTTGATCTCGAGCTCATTAATTTCATCCCACTGCTCGTCCGTTCTCTGGCGCTCCGGAATGGCAAGCAACTCCTGCAGACGGCGGCGGGGCGGTATGGGTGGTATCGGTGTATTCATGGCGTTATTCTCGCATCTCTCCAAAGCTTTAGCATAGTCGGGCGCTCGAATGGCTTCATACCCGAGCCCTGATCTTGACAAAAAATATATTGAAATCATGCCTTGCCGCTGGATTGCTCATCTGGACATGGATGCTTTCTACGCCTCCGTGGAACTGCTGCGCTACCCGGTACTGCGTGGTCGTGCCGTGGTAGTCGGGGGTCGGCGGGCGCACCAGCCGGTCTTGCAGGAGGACGGCTCGTACCAGTTTTCCGCGTTGCGCGCCTATGCGGGCCGAGGCGTCGTGACGACAGCCACTTATGAAGCGCGCGCGCTCGGCGTGCATTCCGGAATGGGACTGATGAAGGCGGCCGCTCTCGCGCCCGATGCAGTATTGCTGCCGGCCGATTTCGACGAATACCGCAAGTACTCGCGGCTGTTCAAGTCCGCGGTGGCGGAGATTGCGCCGCACATCGAAGATCGCGGCATCGATGAAATTTATGTGGATTTGACTGACGTTCCGGGTGTACAGGACGCGTCGGATAGCGATGCGTTTACGGGCGTGCGCACGGTCGCAGAGCGCATCAAGGCGCGCGTGTATCTCGCGACAGGCCTCAGCTGTTCGATGGGCGTTACGCCGAACAAGCTGCTGTCGAAGATCAGTTCGGAGCTCGACAAGCCCAACGGCCTGACAATCCTGACACACCAGGATCTCGCTTCGCGAATCTGGCCGTTGCCGGCCAAACGCATCAACGGCATCGGGCCGAAAGCAAGCGCAAGACTGGAAGCGCTTGGCATCCGCACCATCGGTCAAATTGCGGGCGCCGATCGGCAATGGTTGATCGAGCACTTCGGGGAAAACTATGGCGTGTGGCTGCATCAGGCCGCGCATGGACGTGACGAGCGTCCGGTCGTCACATTTAGCGAACCAAAATCCATCAGTCGTGAAACCACGTTCGAACGGGATTTGCACGCGCGCGACGATCGTGCCGCGCTCGGCGCAATTTTTACGCGCCTTTGTGAGCAGCTCGCTGTCGACCTGCAGAGAAAGGGCTACGTCGCCAAGACCATCGGCGTGAAGCTGCGCTACGATGATTTTCGCATCGTGACGCGCGAATTGACGCTGGAGGCACATACTCAGGATGCGTACACCATTCGCCAGAGCGCCGGCCGCTGTCTCAAAAAAGCCATGATCGAGCGACGCCTCCGGTTGCTTGGCGTAAGAGCCGGCACTTTGTGCAGGGCGGATGCCTTGCAGGCGCTGTCAACGGAGGCGAGTAGCGCGCAGCGCGATCAACTTGCGTTGCCGATGTTCGAAACAGACCGCACATCCGGCGCGCTGACAGCGACCAGGCCATCGCGCCTGTCTCCCGGCCGCCGCCAGGAATGATTGCATTTTTCCGGCACGCCGCCGAGGTCGTGCACCATCCCGTGCGTTTCGGGCTTCACGTAATCAAAGCGTTTCGCGCCAACCAGGGATTGCTGCTCGCGGGTGCGCTCGCTTACTACGCGCTGCTGTCCATCGTGCCGCTGTTGATTCTGATCGTTATCGCGCTATCGCACTTTCTCGACCAGGCAGAATTGCTCGACATGGTCGGACGCGCACTTGAATGGGTTGCGCCGGGACAGTCGGCAGCCGTCGTCCATGAACTGGCGACTTTCCTCGAGGCCCACGCCGCGCTGAGCTGGCTGCTGATCGGCGCCATGTTGCTGTTCAGTTCACTTGCGTTCACGGTGCTCGAGGGCGCGATGTCGGTAATCTTCATGCATCGTCTCGCCGTGCGGAGGCGCCGATTTATCGTTTCGGCAATGATCCCCTTCGGCTACATTTTTTTCCTCGGGCTTGCATTGCTGGTCGGAACACTGGTCCAGGCCAGTCTCGAATCCGTCGGCAAGGAAAGCATTATCATCTTTGGACGCGCATGGTCGCTCGGCGGAGTTTCCGGCGTTCTGCTGTACATCGTCGGCGTCCTGATTGAAATGCTGTTCATTGCGTCGGTTTATCTCGTCATGCCGTTCGGCAAGCTGTCGCTGCTCCACGCACTCATCGGCGGCGTAACGGCGGGCATCCTGTGGGAAGCAATCCGCCATTCGCTGGTATGGTATTTCAGCACGATCTCGCAAGTGGGCGTCGTCTATGGCTCGTTCACCAGCGTGATCGTCGTGCTGCTGAGTTTCGAGATGGGTGCCACGGTGCTGTTGCTGGGCGCGCAGGTCATCGCGGAATACGAGCGGCTGGAACGAAGCGATAACGCAACAGTTCGGCAAGCCGACAGCCACTGAGCGATCGCCCCCTAGTATCATTTAACTTATGACTATCCTGCTCGCGCCCATGGAGGGTCTGCTCGATTTCGTGTTGCGCGACATCGTTACGCGGGTCGGCGGCATCGACAGATGTGTCTCGGAGTTCATCCGGGTAACCGGCACATTGCTGCCGGACCGTGTGTTCCTGCGTATCGTGCCGGAGTTGAACCATGGCGGCCGCACACCCGCCGGCGTGCCGGTAAGAGCTCAGTTAATGGGTTCTGATGCTGTGTGCCTCGCGGAGAATGCCGGCAAGCTTGCCGCGCTCGGTCCAGCCGGCATCGACCTGAATTTCGGTTGCCCGGCCAAAGGCGTTAACCGCCATCGCGGTGGCGCGGTACTGCTCGACGAGCCGGAACTGATTGCGCAAATCGTGTCTGCCGTGCGGCGCGCCGTTCCCCGATCCATGCCGGTTTCAGCGAAAATGCGCCTGGGCTACAACGACACGTCACGCGCGCTGGATTGTGCGCTCGCTATTGCGGGCGGCGGCGCCGATGAACTCGTGGTGCACGCTCGCACGAAAGCCGACGGCTATCGGCCGCCCGCCTACTGGGATCGCATCCGGCAAATCCGCACGGCAATCGACATTCCGGTCATTGCTAACGGCGAAATCTGGACTGTCGAAGACGCGTTACGCTGCCGGGCCGAATCGGGATGCAGCGGGTTGATGCTGGGCCGGGGCATCGTTGCGGACCCGGGGCTCGCTCTGGCGATTCGCAATCAGAATGCACTGTCACACGCCCCCTCGAGCGGTTCGTACTCCCATGCAAATATCAACTGCCGTGATTTCGGCTGGGATGCACTGTTGCCACTGCTCGCGCATTTCTGGCACACCGTGGGTGCACATATTGCCGCGCATCACCAAGCTGGCCGGCTCAAGCAATGGCTCAATTTCCTACGCCGCCGTTATCCGCAAGCGCAGGAACTTTATGCAGCGGTGCGCACGGTCAATGACCCGGCGCTGATCACGCAGCAACTGTTCGCGCCGGCCGGGGCTGCCCATGAGATACAACTGGCGGTTTGACCCGCTGCTCGCCGCGTTCGGCGTGCTCGCCGGGCTTGTGGCGGATACGTCTTCGAGCGCGGCAGATCCCGCCTTGCGGCCGGGACTGTACGAAGTCGAAGTCCGCATCAGCCTGCCAAATGTAGGTGAAGCCGCGCCACCGAATCTGGTGAGCCGCTGCATTACGCTGGAAGACGTCCGATCGGGTGGAGCATTTTTTATCTTGAGCGACAATCCACTCAGACAGTGCCCCGTGCTGGACTACCAGACATCGCCCTCTGCGGCTGGCTATCGAATTGAATGCCCGGGCCCAAACCGGGGCAGCGCCGTGGCCGTATTCGACATCAAAGAAACCACGTATCGCGGCACCATCAAAATGAACATGGGCGGCAAGAATATGATCATGTCGGAAACGCAATCGGGGAAAAGAACGGGGGATTGCCACTAGCGATTTCTATGCACACCGCATATATTTCCGGCTGAGCGACCGCACTCTAAGCAATTCATAAACGGCTTAAAAAAACGGACATGAGACGGGGACGCAAGAGTCGCTCCCCCGGCCCGTGGACCGAATCAAAAAAGGGGGAGTGCCATGTACCAAGCTGTCCGGAGAGGAGGCGTGCTCGTTCGCGTCGTCGCATTAGCGCTTGTCGTCCTGTGCATTGGATCTTGCGGAGGGGGCGGCGGCGGTGGGAATTCCAGTCCCGCTAAGGTATTCATTGCCGATTCGGGAAATGCAGCGATAGCATCGTTTGCCGATCCGAATCCGGCACCCGGTACTACGCCGAACCAGCGCATCATAATGGGCACATCTACCAATGGTCTCAGTCCGGGGCTAACTTTGTCAGCGCTCTTGCTCGATGCAACCAGAGATCAACTCTACGTCACGAATCAAATCGCAATTTTTGTATTTAACAATGCTGGTTCTGCGAGTGGATCCATCGAAAACAGTCGACTTTTGACTACGGCTGGCGGAGGGTTCAACTCCATGAGCTTGGATGTTGCGCGTGACTACCTTTATGTCGGCGATGCAGCGTCTGCGCAGGTGAAGGTATTTCATAATGCATCTACCGCTAGGCAGATTGCCGATGCCATCACCGGAGCTGTTTCTCCGAATCTTCCCAATCGTTCGTTCGATTTTTCAGGAGTTGGAAGTAATGCATTAATTGTGCGCGACGTTGCGATTGATTCCTCGAAGGATATTCTGTATGTCGCCGTGGTGGATGCGCAAAGCGCATCGCCCATGTCGGTTTTTGTCTTCGAAGGAGCCAGCAACCTGGTAACGGGCAGCATTTTACCAACCAGGACTATCGCGATCACAACAAATGCCTTGGGTACAATGGGATTGTTTATCGATACAGCGCATGACAGACTGTACGTGGCTGATTCCAGTGGTGGGGTGTTGATAATTCCGTCCGCCAGTTCCGCAAACGGCGTGCCGACTGGAACAGGCATCGCATTGCCTACTCCTGTAACAAGGCTAGCGGTTGACGTAGCGAACGACAGGTTGTACGGCGCGTCGGGAACCAACGGTGTGTACATTGTGCCAGGGGTCAGCACCGCAACCGGACCGGTTCCGGGAGCTACCGTTGCATTGCCTGCTGCATCAGGTAACTTTACTGCGGTTGCCGTCCGGCCTTGAATCGTAGGCGGTGCGTCGGCTTTTGCCGTAACTAACGGTTAGGGACCGTTTTCCGGGAACTTCCGGCCCATTTTAGCAATCCAGACCAGTATGGCGGATCTGCGCACATCGGGTTTCAGCTTCCGACGGGAAATCGTGGGGAGCCCCTTTGAATCCTTGTCGGCAAAAACAGCCAATGGGCTGGTCAATGTCATCATCGACACGCCCAAAGGCAGCCGTAACAAATTCAAGTTCGACGAGCAAGTCCAGTGCTTTCGCTTGAGCCGGATTCTTCCTTTGGGTGCCTGCTTCCCCTATGACTTTGGCGGCATCCCGGGCACGGCTGCTGAGGATGGCGATCCCCTGGACGTGCTGGTGATTGCGCAGGAGGGTAGTTTCGTCGGCTGTCTTCTTACGGCCAAACTCATTGGTGGTGTGCGCGCCGAGCAGACGGAACGCGGAAAAACCATCCGCAATGATCGGCTGCTGGCAGTGCCCGTGACCAACGCCAACCCGGCCGAATTTTCCCACATCGACCAACTGCCTTCGGCGCGCGTGGCGGAGATCGAACACTTCTTCGTGTCCTACAACCAGGCCCACGGCCGCCACTTCCGGCCTACCGGACATGCGGGTCCGGATGAGGCCGAGCGCGTGCTTGCGGCGGCGATACAGCGTTTCGAAGAATCGAGGGAATGAGCCGCGACGCGGCTTCCCGCAGCAGCGGGGAATTGGTCGCGGCGCTAAACGAGGTTCTCCAGGCGCTGCAGGAGCAGCCCGCTTCAGACGAGACCGTGCATACCGCTCGCAAGGGCATCAAGCGCGCACGCGCTGCTTTACGCTTGCTGCGCGCGCCGCTCGGCGAAGCACTCTTTAATCGCGAAAATACCGCTTTGCGCGATGCCGGCCGCTGCCTGGCGCCTTTGCGCGATGCGAAGTCGCTGGTGGATGCATACGAAGCCTTTCGCGATCGACATCCGCGTCGATTGCAAGGTGAACCTTACGACGCCTTGGCACTGCAACTGCGCGCGCGACTTGACGGCCAACGCCGTGAACTCGAGCGATCGGGAAGCCTGTTGCAAACATGCATGGAACTGATCACGACCTGCCGTGAGCAGGTCACCCAACGGCACATCGACGCGGCGCACGCGCTTGCTATCCCGGCCGGCTTGCAACGCATCTATCGCAAGGGGCGCAAAACCCGCGCTCTCGCACACCGGAAGTCTTCACCGCATGCATTGCACGAGTGGCGCAAACAGGTGAAGTACCTGTCGAATGCGTTGAAGGTACTCGACGCAAGCCGGGAACTGCGCAAGATCACAAAGCATAGCGACAAGCTTGCCGATCGATTGGGCGAAGACCACGATCTTGCAGAACTGCTTCAATTCCTTGGCGATCCGCAGACGGAACTCGACCCCGGTCAACGCAGCGAATTGGCACGCCTGATTGAAGGCCGGCGTACCAGGCTCCAGAAAAAAGCCCAGGCGATCGGCAGCAAGATTTACCGCAAGAAACCCGGGCGCTTCCTGCAGCCACTGATCAAGAAAAAACGCGGTAATCGCGTTGTTGAAATCGAACACAACTCAGCGGCTTCGAAATAAAATTCGCGCGTTTCCATCCCGCCTGCTTCGTAGCGTGCGCCTTGCGACGGCGCTTTAGACGGATTCTTCGAGAAGGGAGAAGCGCACCGGAAGAATTTCCCGTGTGGTGAGTTTGGCATCGCTCGCGCTTTTCTCAACCAGGATCAGTTGCTGCGTATCCGGCAGTCCGGCCGGAATGACCATGCGCCCTCCCGGCTTCAGCTGGTGCATCAGTGATGCCGGAATCAGATCCGGAGCAGCCGTGGCGACGATACGGTCAAACGGCGCGTGTTCCGGCCAACCTTTGCAGCCGTTGCCCACCCGGATTTCCACGTTCGTACAGCCAGCGCGGGCAAGGCGCTGAGCCGCTTGCGAGGCAAGCGGCTCAATGATCTCAATGCTGTAAACCTTTTGCGCCAGGGCGGCCAGTACGGCGGTTTGGTAACCCATGCCGGTGCCGATCTCGAGCACCACGTCTGCCTTCCCAACCTGCAGGAAATCAGTCATCAGCGCGACGATGAAAGGCTGCGAGATCGTCTTGTCGTAGCCGATCGGCAGCGGACGATCGAGATAAGCGTAGCCCTGCATCTCGACCGGCACAAATTCGTGCCGCTCTACCTTGTCCATGACATCCATTACGCCAGGGTCGAGGTTGTATTTCCCAATACGCTCGCCAACCATTGCGGTCACGGCGGCAATCTCCGCCACCATGTTGTGGCGCATCTGTGCAAATTGCTCTGAATCCATAAACAGTCCTCGTACAGCGTAATGGTACGCCTGCGCTTCCGCCTGTGCATGCTGTTCAGACCGCGCAGGTATACTGCTCGACTTTTAGTTCAGGGGGTGTTTCATGTTGCGTTACCAGATTGGGATCGTGGCTGTTGGGTTAATGCTGGCGTGTACCGTGAGTCGGGCCGTGGAAATGCCCAAGGTTCCGGATATCAGTGCCATGAGCAAAGGGTCGGTACTCGACAAGGTCAACAAGTCGCTGGCCGATCAACAAATAAAAGACGGTCAATTCGAATTCAAAACCGGCAAAGCAGAATTTGCTTCCGGCAATACCAAGCGAGTCAGTGGGCTGCTAAAGGTGATCAGCAACTATTCCAAGACGCTGTCGGCGATTCCTAACCTGCATGTCACCGCCGAGGGCCACACCGACGCAGACGGCACGGCAGAAGGCAATCAGAAATTATCGATTGCCCGTGCCCAGACTGTTTGCGGGGCGCTGAAAGCGAAAGGAATGAAAATGCCCTGTACGCCCAGTGGTGCCGGATCTGCGAAACCGCTCGTCTCACCCGAGAAAAGTGCTGCCGACAAGCAGAAGAATCGGCGCGTGCTGGTGCAAATGGCCAAGTAAGCCAACTGCTCGAACGCCGCATTGGCGCGGTAACATCTGCAGGCGCGTGCTTTGCAATAACTACAAGCCGCGCCGGTAACTCTTGCGGTAAATCCTTCCAGTCGGCTGCCGTGAGCTCTCCAAAGACGCACTAAGTCAGTGTTCTAACGCGCGAGGGCCGCTGTGGGCAGCGTCCCCGCGCTGGGAGCGATTCCTGCTATGGGACGGCAGGGAGGCTTCTCGTGCGCCATACCAGTTCCGCTCTTCCAACCAGCCAGGCACGGGATACTCGCGCTTGGAAGGTCATGCCGAAAATCCGTGGCCGCGGAATTCTGCTTGCTCTTCTAGTGATCACCGTAGCGATCGCGCTGTACGCAGCGGCCGGGTTTCTCATCGCGCCGCACTTGCTTGAGCGCAAGCTCGCCGCACTCGCTGATGAGCGACTCGGGGAGAAGCTGACGGTAGAAAAAATAAAGGTCAATCCGTTCGCGTTGAGCATCGAGATCTTGGGGTTACGGCTCACCGAAGGAAACCAGCCGGCCGTGCTGAGCGCACGGCGCCTGTATATGAATCTGGCGTTGTTGAGCAGCGGATTCGGACGCGGCTGGGTACTTAGCGAGGCGCAGAGCGACGGTATGCAAGTCTTGCTTGAACAGCGCAAGAATGGCCGTCTCAACCTGGCGGACCTCATGCAACGCTGGGCGGAGCGTTCTCCTGCGGCGAAGACAGATGCGGCCGCGCCGCCACAATTCACTGTGCTGCATCTGCTGGCGAGCGACGGTAAGCTGACCTACCGGGAACTGTCCGACCGGCCGGCCGCCACCCAGATCGTGCCGATTCGCATCGAACTAGAAAACCTGTCGACCGTGCCAGACCGCGAAGGGCGCTATACCGTGTCCGCACGCTTCGTCGACGGCGGTGCATTGACCTGGCGTGGAGACCTGACCTTGCAGCCGCTGCAGTCGGAAGGCGATGTGGACTTGCAGGGCCTGAAGCTGACGACCGCGTGGCAGTTCATCCGCGAGGTATTGCAACTCGACGAACCAAAAGGCCAGATCACGGTTGGCTCACATTATCGATTCGCGTTCAGCAACAACAAACCGGTACTGGCCCTGAGCAAATTGCGTCTGGACGCAACCGACTTGAGCCTGGCCCGCAACGGCAATCGTGAGCCAATTTTGTCCCTGAAGAAAGTTGAAGCGCGTGACGGCACTTTTGATTTTACGCGTCGTTCGCTTGTGCTCCCCGTGGTAGCGCTCAGTGACGGGCGGCTGCGCGTCGTAAAGGACGGCAAAGGTGCGCTGAACTGGGCGCTCGCACGCACGGCCGCATCGGTGGAGGAAACCATGGCTCCGGCACCCGCCAAGGACAAGCCTCCCCCGGCTTCGTGGAATTTCGATGTGCGGGAAATAAAACTGGACAGGGTTGCGTTGCGCTACACGGATCTCCAGCGAACGACGCCTCTGGATGTGCAGGCTCAGGCGCTGCAGGGAAAAGCTGGGCTGAACCTGGTTGCGGGCGCGGCGTTGGAACTGCGTGTACACGGCATCGATATGCATCTGGAAAAAGTGCGCGTGCCGCTGGAGAGGCCGACTGTGCAGTTGAATGAAGTCGTATTGCAGGGCGGTTTCCTTGATTTGGGCAAGCACAAGTTCGGCGCCCGGGAAATTCTGGCAGATGGAGGAACAGTACAACTGGAGCGAGGCGCGGACGGCACGCTTGCGATTGCCAATACGTTCGCCGCAAGCAACGAAGCTCCGTCGTCGCCACAAGGACCGTCCTGGACTTACGCCATCGACCTCGCGCGCATACAGGGACTAGACGCGGCATTGTCCGACCGCAGCTTCGGGCAAGCCATTGCCTATCCCGTCGAAGGCATTTCGGCGCGCGTTGAAAACATTGCGAGCGGCGGAATGAAGCCGATGGCGTTCAAGGCTTCCGGCCGCATCGGCAAGGCCGGCTCTCTTGCGGCAAATGGTTCGGTGGCGACCGACTTCTCGCACGCTGATGCTCAAGTAAAACTGGCCGACCTGGAATTATCCCCGCTGCAGCCGCTCATTACCCGCTACGCGGCGGTGGATCTTGTTTCCGGGACGGCATCGCTGAGCGCGGCCATCGCATACAAACAGAGCGGCGGCAAGCTAGCTTTAAGCGCCAAAGGGCCGTTCGAACTCAACAATGTTCGCTTCAACGAAGCTGGAACGCAGGCCAGCGTGCTGGCGTGGAAGCAGTTGTCGAGCAAAGAAGCGCATGTGACGCTCGGCCCGGATCGTGTGTTCATCAAGGAAATCATCGCCGAAGCTCCGCAAATTCGCATCGATGTTTCGGAACAGCGCGGCTTGAACCTTGCAAAGTTGATCAAGAAGCAGCCGGCTCCGCCGGTCGCCACACCGGCGACGCAAGAGGAAAACAAGCAAGCCGAGCTGCCGGTCCGCATCGGGGAAGTCAGGTTGCGCGACGCAACGATTGATTACTCCGATCATAGCCTGGTGCTGCCGTTTGCGACTCCTATCACGAATGTTCAGGGTACGGCAGCCGGACTCGGCACCGGACGTGACCGCATTGCTACGCTGCAGTTCGAAGGCGAAATCGGCGAGTTCGGATCGGCGCAGATCAGCGGGCGCATTGACGCATTTTCACCGGTGACGTTTACCGACGTCACCGCCAGTTTTGAAAACGTCGAAATGCCGGAACTCTCGCCTTACAGCGCAACCTTCCTTGGAAGGAAAATCGCGTCCGGCAAACTTTGGGTCAAAACTTCCATGCGCGTACAGGACGGCGAATTGACCGGGGGGACCGATGTCACCGTCCACGAACTCGCACTCGGTGAAGCCGTCGACACGCCGACTGCGCTCAAGCTTCCGCTGGATCTCGCGGTGGCGCTGTTGACCGATTCGGAAGGCGTTATCCATACCGCCGTGCCGGTCCACGGCAATGTGAACGATCCCAAGTTCGACATCGGCCTCGTCATCCGTGAAGCCGTGAGCGATCTCATCAAGAAAATTGTGTCGGCACCTTTCCGAGCGCTTGCAAACCTGTTTGGCGGAGACAAAAAGGGCCATGACGATGTGGCTGCCATCGATTTCGAGCCGGGCAGCGCAAAACTGATGCCGTCGCAGAAAGAGAAAATAGAAAACGTCGCCAAGGCGATGGATGAGCGGCCGCAACTGAAACTCGTTGTGCAAGCTCCCTACGAACCGGAAACCGATCGTCGCGCGATACAGGAGGAGCAGGCAAGGCGCGAAGTGGCTGTCGAACTGGGCCGTACGCTGCAGCCCGATGAAAAGCCGGGCTTGCTTG
>JBJMWI010000156.1:0-3735 GCA_045810225.1 Burkholderiales bacterium | reverse complement strand
AAAGCCAGAACACGCTTTCCACCGCGCGAGCTTCTTCACCTTGTGCGACTTTCCTGAATACGGGAGGCTGCTGTGCTTCAGTCCAGTGCTTTCCGCCGTCGTTCGAGCGGAACACTGTCGGCCCCAGGTGGCCGGTCTTGGCGGCCATGAGGATGGTGCGTCCATCGCGTGGATCCGCGACCATGTGGTTGACGATGTTGCCGAGATAATACGGACCTTCGAGTTGCCAGGATTTCCTGGCCTGGTCGCCGCGATAGATAAACGCCCCTTTGCGCGTTCCGACCAGTAACGTGACGGCGTCAGTCATGAACAGGTCGCTGACCCCTGAATCAGTACGATGTCCCAGACCACCACTCGCGCATTGGGTTCTTCAGCGGAGGCCGGCAGCATTTTTGCGATCAGGCTTTCTTTTGCCCACGACTGCTGCAACAGCGGATCCTTCCGGTTGAGCGGCTCATCGGCAAAGTACATTTGCGTGATCAACCGGTTCACCCGGCCAGTGATGTCGTAATGAATATGTGGCGGACGCCAGTATTCGGCGACGACCGGGTACGCGCCCGGCTTCACGGTGCGGTAACGATAGCGGCCATTCGCATCGGTGATAACAATGGCATAGCCGTCAAAGTTGGGATCAATTGCAGCCGGATTGCGATCGTGCGGATGTGTGTAGCGCCCCGCGCCATTGGCTTGCCAAATTTCCAGGCGCACGCCCGGACAGGGTTCGCCGCGCAGGTTCAATACCTTGCCGGTCACGTCGATGATTTCGCCTTGCGCCTGTCCCGCGCGCCCTTTGAGCCGCGTAAGATCGGCACCGCCATCCGTAGGCTTTTGCACCGGATAGAAGGGTCCGAGGATCTGATCTGGCGTCGGCATCGGTCCTTTGAAATCGAGGCCAGCGGCGCCTTCCTTGTCCGCCGCAATTGCGGGTGACAGGAAACCCACTGCGCCGATCGCAAGCGACATCTTCAGCACTTCGCGTCGCGATACCTTGTGTTCGGGGCACGTCGGTAAAAGCGCAAAAGGCGCAGTCGGAACGAGCACGCGCTTTGTTTCATTCATGCTGTTTCTCCGAAATTACGGCGGCTTCAGTAATCAGTCGAAGCTGAAACCCGGCGTGCGTGTGTAATGATGCAGACCTTCGTCCTGGATGACGAAGGAACGCATGCGTTGTGTGCCGCGGCTGTGATGCGAGTGCATCAGCGTTGCGGGCGTGATCTGTGCCGCGCCGGTGGACCAGTCCACGCGCTTGCCGTCAATGAGCGAATGAACGCCTTCGCCCTGGATCGCGAGCGTGACGGCAACGCCATTGTGCCGATGCGGCCGCTGATCGCAGCCGGGCTCAAGCGTATTGATCGCGGTGTTGATGCTCGGGATGGTATTCGAGCTCGGCTGCAACGCCGTGGTCGAGAATTGAACCGAGTTTCCCGTGGTATTGGCACTGACCGGCCGGCGCCAGACTTCTTCGAAGTGGCGCTCGATTTCAGCAGCAGGCCAATGGGTGGTCTCGACTACCGCCTGGCCCGGGAGAGGGGGGCGCAAGCGCTCGAACGCAAGCAATGGTTCGTTCGTCACAACAAATAGCATGCAATTTGCACCGCCTGCGCGATGCACGGTTTCACCGCCGCCGGGAAAGCAAAATACATCGCCATTGCCCCAGCGCACCATGTCCGGGCCGTTGCGGCTTTCGCCAGAGCCGGACATGACATAGTAAATTTCACCCGATGCGGCAAACGCCGTGCGCAGCTGTTCCGCGGCGCGCAGCTTCACATATCGGCACAGCAGCGTCGGCGTGGTTGCCGGATACTGCGTACCAAGATCGGCGGAGCTGTCCAGCGCAACCAATCCCGTTGGACATTCGATGGCAAAAGCGCGATCACGCTCGGCGAGAAACTGGCGCATAGGGACGGCTGGCCAGGAGAACGCAAAACCGTTTTCATCGATGAGATAGCGAGCGCGCCTAGCGTACGTTTCCGGATCGATTTCGGCGCGGACTGCGGTGATGGTCATGGGTGGCTGCTCCTCCTGTATGGCGCTTAATATACTGCTATCGGACCCATTGCGCCCGCCGGGTCCTTGCGCTCATCGCGAATAAGGTCAACGCCCGCGCATGGCCGCGCGCTGCACCTTTGCAGGCGCTCTGTCGACGCCGGCGGAATGAGGACCCGGCATGATGAACGGCTGCGCCTGCTCATAGGCACGTGCCGCGCGCAGAACCAGCGCGTCGGCGAATTTGTTGCCGACCAGTTGCATTGACACCGGCAAACCCTGATCGGTAAATCCGCACGGTACCGCGGCCGCCGGCTGCTGGGATAAATTGAACGGATAGGTAAAGGGGGACCATTCCCACCAGCGCGTGCGCCTTGAACCGGGTGGTACTTCATGCCCCGCTTCGAATGCGGTTACCGCCAGCTGCGGCGTAAGCAGCAGGTCGTAAGTCTGATGCAGCAGGCACATTTTTCTGGCAAACGCTTCGCGTGCACGCTCGAGTTTTCGGTAGGCCAAAGCGTCGACGCCGAAGCCCGACTGCGCAAGTGCAAGCAGCGGCGGATCCAGCAGCGCGCGTTGCTTTTCATTCATAGGCTCGATCGCAAGCGCGAGCGCCACGGCCCAAAGCGGCTGCATGATTGCAATCGGATCATCCAGTTTGAGGTCGATGTCTTCGATGGTGGCGCCGAGGGCTTCGAACAATCTCGCTCCGCGTTCCACCTTTTCGGCTACATCAGGATCAACCCGCGCGTAACCGAGAGTACGGCTGTATCCGATCCGAAGACCTTTGACGCCGTCATTCAGCCCCGCGCTGTAATCGATATTCAGTGCCGGTGCCTGATACCAGTCGCGGGCATCCGGCCGCGCAATTACGTTCAGCATCAGTGCCGCGTCTTCCACCGTGCGCACGATCGGCCCCTGGTGCCATAAAGTGCCCGCCGGTGAATGCGGATGCACCGGCACAATGCCGAACGTGGGCTTGAATCCGAACAGGCCGCAAAAACCGGCCGGAATACGAATCGACCCGCCGCCATCGGTGGCAATGTGCAGCGTGCCCAAGCCAAGTGCCGCAGCGACCGCAGCGCCGCCACTGCTGCCACCGGGCGTCATGCTGCGGTTCCACGGATTCACGGTCACGCCGGTGAGCGGACTGTCCGTCACGCCCTTCCAACCAAACTCCGGCGTGGTGGTTTTCCCCAGAAATACTGCGCCCTGTTCTTTCATGCGCGCGACCGGCGGGGCGTCTTCGGTCCACGGCTGCTTTGGGTCGATGGTGCGCGAGCCGCGCAGCGTCGGCCAGCCTTGCGTCACAATAAGATCCTTCACCGTGCACGGCACACCGTCCACGCTTCCCGCGGGTGCGCCCTTGCGCCAGCGCGCTTCCGATGCGCGCGCGTCCTTGATGGCACGCACTTCGTCGACCATGACAAAGGCGTTGTAAATGGGTTGCAGCCTGGCAATGCGCTCGAGCGCAGCTCGGGACACTTCGACAGGGGATAGTTGCTTGCTGCGATAAAGCGCCGTCAAAGCGGCGGCGGACAATGAAAGCATGTCGTCGGACATGTTATGTCTGCTCCCTGCTGTACTAACGTGCGGCCGATTTCCGGCGGGAAATCGCGGGCTCCGAAGCTAAAGATCGCCGCGGAGCCCGGACACACTCAAAGCATCAAGCCTTGCTCTTCATTGCCGCCAGCACCGCCTCAGCCGAAATCGGCATGTGCCTCACGCGCGCGCCAACAGCATTAGCGA